>NZ_JAYGHM010000008.1:0-134539 GCF_034931125.1 Rivularia sp. UHCC 0363
AAGGCTCGAATTAATTCAATCAAAAAAGATTATCGAGAATTGATACCTGCTAATATACAGGTTCCCGACGATGATGGTTCTTCTTTTATACCTCCTAGTGCCACAGCTACAGCTGGTTTTTTATTCGACTTATTACCCTTTTTTAGAGTGAATAAGACTTTCACTGGGACATCAGTTGACGTAAACACCAAAGCATTTGTTGCAAAACTAAGTTCTAAATTTCGAGAGGCAGATCGATCTAAAGTATCGGTTTATTACCCAGCAGAATATCCTTTGATTAGAGAAGATGCAATTGAAAGTGTTTTTGAGGATATTAGTAATTTGCGACGGTTTCAGCAACAAGCACAAAAGACAATTCCTAATTTGACTCCAGAGCAGCTCGCTAAATTAAAAGAAGTCAATAAGTCTTTCGATCGATTAGTTGGGGAATTAACTAATCAAAATACAGGGAAAAGTCTTTTGGAAGCCATTGCTAGTTCCCGAAGTCTTCAATCAATTGTAGATTCCGGGCAAAATAAGATATATTTTCTATCTGTGGAAATTCTTGCTGGTGGTACCAACCGTACAAGCCAGACTTTTCTGAGCAATCGCTTGCGTCATAGCGGTGGTGTAATTGTGAAATATATTGTTTACGACAGAAATGCATTGATTGTGCTTTCTAATGTCCACGATTACCATACTGGTTTCACAAAGGTTCGTGGTTCTAAATAAATAAAGAGAGATAGGTAATTATAAAGCCAGAAGCGAGTAGGAAGCAGGAGAAGAAGAAATTACCTATCTCTTACAAACCGTGAATAGGGATAAATTTACAAGTTTTAGATTTGAAGCAACCAGATTGTAAAAGTATATTTTATACCTTGAGAGAATAATTCTAAATTTCAATTACAGGAATATTAAGACTCAAATCTATGCACAAATAGTCTTTGCAAAAAATATACTTTAAATCAAACTGTTGAAAAAACTTGCATCATTTTTAACTATTAGGTAAATTCCCTCACAAGTTCCTCACATTTTTGTCCTAATTTTGAAATCGAAGACAACAAGCAAATTAAACAAAGAAAAAGGAGTATTCATATGTTTCATGAAGAATCTAGCTTACGTCATCCTGCTAACAGAAATCGTATTGATGCCCTATTATCCGACAAAGTTGTACAACCAATGGCTTTTGCTTCCCAAGAAAGCAAAGCACTTTTAGAAAAGCGTCCGGGAGCTTCTCTTAAATGGAATACCATGACTGGAACTCCTAGCTGGATCGAAGGTAAACTATCGATGGCAATGGCAGGTAGTGCGACTGGAGCCAGTCAATCCTTCTTGATGGAAAACTCTAAAGTTTTAGGGATAAGTGCAGACGATGCAGAAGAACTAACTCAGATTGATTCCTTTGATTGGAACGGACTACAGTTCATGCGTCTCCAGCAAAATCATCAGGGATTACCCGTTTTTGGGGCAAGTGTTTTGGTAGGTGTAGATGATAAGAATCAAGTTCGGATGGTGACAAGTGGTCTGCGTCCCCAAATTTCCGTTCAACGTAGCGAGAAGACTATATCTCTGAAAGAGGCTCGTCAGATTGCTCGAAAAGATTTGGGAGAAGCAATGGAGTTGAGGGGTGCTATTACCCACAAAACTGTCCTTTATCCCACCAAGCAGGGACACGTAGAAACCTATCACTTAACCGTTCCGGCTGAAAACCCCTTGGGTGACTGGGAATACTTCATCGATGTCCAGAATGGGGAAATTGTGGACAGCTACAACTCGATGATGTTCCATTCAAATTACTTTGCTCCTCGGGCAAGAGTTTACCCTGAAAATCCAGAGGATACAGCGCTGAAAACCGTGATGTTGCGCGATATCAAGTCTCCCTACAATAAATTAGATGGTGAATATTGTAAGGTAATTAACGAAGACGCACCAGCAGCAATGGCAAGCAGCAATTATCGATTTGACTTTTCTCCTGAGAATACCCATTTTGATGAATGTCAGGTCTATTATGCTGTAGAAAAAGTTTACCAATACTTTCTCGATTTAGGATTCAGAGGATTTAAAGTTAACAACGTCTATGGCAAGGCTAACAGTGGACAATTAGCTGCAAACGTTCATACCGGAACCAATTACGATAACGCTTATTACAGTCCTGCAACAGGACAAATTTACTTCGGTGATGGCAGTTATCCAGGGAATGCCTACGGACTCAACGACTTGGCTAAGGAGGTCGATGTAGTTGCTCATGAGTTCACCCATGCCTTAATAGATGAATATCACCCTGGTATGTTTGGAACTGAAGGAGCAGCACTACACGAAGGTTATTCTGATTATTTCGGAGCCTCTTTAACAGATGATTCTGAAGTCGGAGAGTATGTTGTACCAGCCCCCGAAGCAAGTGGAGTGATTCGCAATTGCGACAATAACTTAAGATATCCTGATGCTCCAACAGAACCTCATGCTCGCGGTAAAGTTTGGGCAGGAGCTTGCTGGGACTTGAGGAAAGAACTGGGACAAGAAGTTTCCGACTTCCTGATTTTTGGTAGTGTACTTATTTTGGGAACAACTTCCCCTACATTCAAGTACGCTAAGGATATACTCCTACTGATCGATCAATACTGGTGTGGTAGCGAGTATAAAGCAACCATTAAGCGGATCTTTGAAGCCGAACGAGGAATTCCTGTTTAATATTAGTGCTTGATTGCATTAATTATGATGGGTTCGTTTTCCCCGGAACCGTCGGGAGACGTAGCACTGCTACGTCTCTACAAACCGTTAAAATAAATGAAAAGAATTACTATTACTCCACTCTCTCCTGATTTTTGGAGAGGGGTGAGTATAATTCGTAATTCGTAATTCGTAATTCGTAATTCGTAATTCGTAATTCGTAATTAATGCCCCATAAATTAAATTTAGGGGCTTCGGTAGAGTCATTACCACGGATAAATCCGTCTTGCTCAGACCTTAAAATTTTACTCGGTGAGGTTCGGACAATTTCTGAAACTACAAAATTCACGATTTATAATCCCCTGGCTGTGATGATATTGTAGGATTATGAACAAGCGTTTCCTTCAACAACTGATTTTAATCACCATTTTTATATCTTTTTTAGGATTCATAACTGTTATGGCAATGGGTACACTTAATCACAATCCTTTCCCCAAGCAAGATGGTAATCTAATTGCAGAGTTAGAATTTAAAGATGGGCAGATGGGCTTTGTAGGTATTTCTGGAACATCTTGGACAATCCTTCCTGATGGAACCTCTAGGGCTAATCGTTTTGTTAACGATACAGTGTCATCTGCTTACAAAACCTGCCTTCTTGATAAACGGGAGTTAGCAAGTATTGCTAAAGTTCTATCCGATGTTAATTTCGCCGAACTCCCTCCTGATATCCCATCCGAACCAACTATTAATCCCCACCTTCTCACTGTTCGTGTAGGAGAAAAATCATCAACACTGCAATTGCAAGCTGGTGAAACTATTGAAAATGCTTTGAAAACAGAGCAAAATAAACAGGAAACTCCTCGATGGAAATTCTTGACTGTTGCAGGGGAAATCAATCAACTGATACGGAAAAACTGCGGTGATTATTAGTTAGGTGCTAGCAAAAAAATACCGTAAGTGATGCCGCTAATAGTAGCCATTGCTATTCAAACCAGCATATCTTCGGGGTCAACTTCCGGTTGGTTGTAAGGTAATTTCGCTAGTAACAGTGCCATAGCGCAAGTATCTGTGATTCCAGCAAATACTAATCCAGCACCTACAAAACCACTGAGAATAAGAAACCACGGAGATACAAAAGCACCTAAAACGGTTCCTAAGAATACTAAAGAACCTGCTACAATTTGAACTTGGCGAAACATACTAATTGGTGCTTTTTTATTCATCTGAGTAGGATATCCTGCATTTTTCCAAGTTGGCAAACCTCCTTTTAAATGAATAACTTCTTTAAAACCCGCAGCAAACATTTTATCGGCAGCTTTAGCCGAACGATTACCTGACTGACACTGTAAAACAATCTTTCTGTGTGCTTCGTTTGATATTTTTCCAGGATGAAAATGAGAAAGAGGCATTAATTTAGCACCAGGGATATGTTCGCCTGCAAATTCGTTTTTTTCCCTAACATCAATTAACAATGCTCCATCTTCTTCCATCAATTGCTTGAGCGTGGCAGCATCAACTTCTTGCAGTTTGTTTTCAACAAAGCTCGTCATAATGATATATCCTTTTTGAAGATAAATACTCATTTTAGTCACCAGTGAGCAGTTATGAGTTAGGAGTAATTAAGATCAAAGTTCAAAGGTCACCTTGTCCCCTTGTCCCCTTGTCCCCTTGTCTCCCTATCCCCCCATCTCCCTATCCCCCCATCCCTTCATGCTGCAACCCTACCGCATAGCTCATTAGCTGGAACTGCTTCCATGATTTTTTTCGGATTGGGAAGGTCTAAATTGTTCATTAATTCGATAAATTCTGAGCGGTTACGTCCTGCAAACCGAGGATTGAATTGTTTTTCTTCACCGATAGTGGAAACTGTGTGTCCTCTGTAGTCGTGGGCTGGATAAACTAATGTTTCTGGAGGTAGAGTAAACAAGTTTTGTGTTACTGAGTCGTATAAAGTGCCTGCATCACCATTTTGAAAATCGGTACGACCGCAACCGCGAATAAACAGCGCATCTCCAGTTAATACCCGGTCTTTATTAACTAAATATGCCATGTGGCAGCTTGTATGACCGGGAGTTGCGATCGCCTTAATATTTACCTTACCAACTCCGAGACTATTACCTGCTTTAATTCTAACATCTGCACAAGCTACGGTTGAGTGTTCCGGAACTACACCCAAACAACCTGTAAGTTGACGAAGTTTGTCAGTACCCGTGATATGGTCGGCGTGTACGTGGGTTTCTAAACAGCAGTCTAGAATTAAACCCAATTCTTGAATTAATTTATAATCTCGCTCTACCTGTTCTAGTACGGAGTCAACTAACACTGCTTCTTTCGTTGACTCATCCGCTATCAGGTAAGTATAAGTAGAAGTTTCGGGATCAAACAATTGACGAAATATCATGATGCAGTTCTCCTGTATGGTTCGTATAGGTTCTAATTACAACTTAGGAAAAGAATTTGAGGAACTTATGAGGAAAATGGCGATTAGCGATGTTATGTGTCAACTCTCTAAATCCTGTGATGGGTGACGACGCTGACGAAATATTCCTGTTTGATTTATTCCTGTAATCAGCATGATAATTAATCCCAAACCTACCAACAGAACATAAATTGGCTTGAAGAAATCCCCTAGATAGCTTCCTTGATGAATTCTCAGAAAAATTGCTGCATTCTCCGAGGACATTCCAAACCAGCTTTTTCCCAATCGATAAATTACACCCGTTACCGCACTTACTGTTAAAGGTAAAAATACAATGGGTGCGAATATACGGTGAACTTTACGAACATTGAGTTTTCTTGGTTGAGCAGCACGATTTTGACGCTCATAAGCTGATGTGCAGCTAAATTGTATAACAGGAAAACCTGAAAATATTGTAGTGCGAGCATCTTGCTCGCTAGTATTATACAAATTAAATGCGTAACAGCTTATTCCACTCATACTCAAACCAGTAATAATCATTCCTAATAGTCCCAAACCAACTAAAAGCACGTAAATCGGTACTAGTGGAGTTCCAAGATATTCTCCTTGATGAATCATCATGAAGATATTTCCTACCTTGTTTGACATTCCAAACCAACTTTTTCCCAGTCGGTAAATAATTCCTGTCAAAGCACTAATTAACAAAGGTAGAAAGATAATTAAAGCAGTTTTACGATGGAGTTTACGAAAGAATCCAGATGCAGCCATGATTACTCCAAATTGAATAAGCGTTAATTAGTAAAGCGATAATCGAAAATCAAAATTTGCTAGCCATCATAAACTATCAATTACTGTTTTTAGCTTACTTCTTACCTGTTCGGCTATATCCTTAAGCAGCGGATTGCTGATAGATTGCATTGAAGCAACAGGATCTACAGCAGCAATTTCTACACTATCTTGCTCTTTTTGCTGTACGATGACATTGCAAGGTAGCATCGTGCCGATTTTGTCTTCTGCTTCTAAAGCTTTATAGGCTGATGATGGTTCGCAAGCACCGAGAATAGTGTAGCTACGAAAATCCACATCGAGCTTTTTTTCCATGACTTCGGCAACGTTAACTTCTGTAAGCACGCCAAAACCCTGTTGTCTAAGTTGAGCTTTCACCTTTAAAATTGCTTCGGAAAAAGGGATATGCAAAATTTTACTGAAATAATAACTCATGATTTATGATCCAAAAACGATTAGCTAATTCAATCAAATGTATGTTTTTTCCAACCACTCCACACAGGGAAACCATCTTGCGATCGCAGTACTAAAGGTAAATATATTTTTATTCTGCCTCACATAGGTAAGGAAACATATCTAAAAACCAATCTGATTCTTGTTGTTTTCTGTCACTCCATAAAGAAAAACCTTTTTGATCGCGTAACTTAAATATAGTATCTTCTTGCTTAACTTCAGCCGCAAGAATGGCGCTTTCTCCCTTTAATATAATTCTCGAACCTGTTATTTCTACCGTATCGTTTGGATTTATTTCAATATCTTGATTTTCGATATACCAAACTGGTGCTAAGTGAACGGGAATAGTTTCTTTATCTGTTTTTACCTGTAGACTTACACCATTTCCAACAGTATCTACACTCAAAACTTCCCCTTTAATTGTTTCTACAGTTTCAAGATTGTAAATGATATCATTGTAACTTTCATAGAACCATTGTGGACATTCATTTGGGGCTATATTTTCGGAAAACTTCTGATGAACTTGTGATATTTTTGGGGTTGTATCAAAACTAGAATTAGAAGATAAAAAAAACTTTTGCGAAGAACGAAAAAAACTACAACCTGTTAAAAGTTGCAAGGATAACGCAAAAGCGAATACATAAATTAGCACTTTAGGGCATCGTATTGTTTTCATAAAAGCCCTCCTAGCTTCATAGCAATAATTATCTTTCTATTTCCAAATTAGGTAATTAATTTGAGGAAGTTGTGAAGAAATGGGAGTCGGTAATCGTTAACTTAACGGTGTAAGTACCATTTTGACTGTAATTATGACTTGGATTGAGAAATTCTTCTCTCTCCCTCACTCCCTCACTCGTCAAAACGCTACTATCTCCAAACTCCCACTGAATAGTATGGTCCCCAACTGTCCGCTCCAATCGGTTTGTTAGCGTTCAAGAAAAAGTCTCTGCTTCTACTCACAATCAGGCTTTTAATGCACTTTTATTTTTATATCGAGAAGTTTTAAATATCGATTTATGACCAAACGAGCGATCGCCATAGACCAGTCTTTACCTATCGCGCCAAACAAAATCATCGTGGAAAGCCTACCTCAAACATTCTCCACCATAAACCAAAATAACAAATCGATTTTAAATTAATTCCTATTTCTCACCCTGTTGCCTTTCCCGCAACCGTTCCAAACCATCGAGAATCAAATCCAACCCAAACTCAAAATCATGCAAACCATCGTACCGACCTTCGATGACGTAATGGGCAAGTCGATTCATGTAGGGATACTTCTCTGGAGGAATAAACGAGATAAACTTTTCTGCCTGTTGGGCATATTCCCCAGGCTCGAAAGGGAAATTTAACTCTTGGAGCGTAAACCCATAAATGTGGTTGTCGATCGCATTCCAAGCATGATCGGCAGTCTCAAAGGAAAAACCAGCTTCCCGCAAACATCCCAAAGTCGCATCAACATAGCGCAACATTGCCGACCCCACATTCACCCGCGACATCATTGCCATTGTAGCCCAAGGATGACGCAACAATACAGTGTGTGCCGAGATTGCCCGTCGCCGCATGGCTGTTTTCCAATCAATTTTCGGGTCGGGTAACTCAATTTCTGCAACCACCATATCGACAATCCCATCCAAGATATCGTCCTTATTGGTGACGTGATTGTACAGCGACATTGCCTTGACACCAAGTTCCTGGGCAATTTTCCGCATCGACAGCGCTTCAATCCCATCCCCATCTGCCATCCGCAGCGCCACTTGCAATACCCGCTCTCGACTCAAAGGCAATGGGGGCAGCGATTTCGAGTTACTCGTTTTTTCCATTTCATCCCGGTTACATGAATTTTTTCTAGCCTGAAGTCAATCTTAAATGATTTATCTTGACAAACTTATAGTGTAAGCTAAACTTACAGTGTAAGGTAAGCCATAAATATTTGGGTGCAACTGATTTTTGAATTCAGATGCTCCTTTAGTCCAGAAAAACACCCAAGCAATAATCCTGAAAACCAATGAATAATTCCGATCAAACGGTCCAAAAAATGAAAGCGATCGCCCAATATGAATACGGCTCTCCCGATGTGTTGAAAATGGAGGAGGTTGATCGACCAGTTGTGTCCGATAACACTGTGCTGGTTAGGGTGCGTGGTGCTGCTGTCCATGCTGGTGACTGGCATTTGATGCGGGGCAAGCCGTTTTTTATACGTTTCATTTACGGAGGCTTACGCAAGCCTCAAACTAAAATCCTGGGCTGCGATGTCGCAGGAGAAGTGGAAGCCGTGGGGAAAAATGTGACCCAGTTTCAACCAGGCGATCGGGTTTTTGGTGATTTATCGGAATCTGGTTTTGGTACATTTGCCGAATATGTCTGCGCTCCCGAAACAGCTTTCGCCTTGAAGCCCAATAATTTGAGCTTTGAGGAAGCTGCAACCGTTCCCGTTTCTGCCCTGACAGCACTCCAGGGACTGCGAGATGTAGGACAAATTCAACCAGGATACAAGGTATTGATAAATGGGGCTTCCGGTGGTGTGGGGTCGTTTGCAGTCCAGATTGCCAAGGCTTTTGGGGCTGAGGTGACTGGTGTATGCAGTGCGGGCAAAGTCGAAATGGTGAAATCGATTGGTGCGGATTATGTTTGCGTTAGCGAAGCGGCTCCAAGGGAGCATCGCACTCAAATCAAGTCTAAATTAAATCAGCACTACTACGATTTAATACTCGATAATGCTGCCTACAATTCACCTTTTGATTATTTCCCATTCTTGAAAACCCCAGGTACTCTCGTTGTGGTTGGTGGTTCGATGCCGCGATTATTTCAAGCCATGTTTCTCGATTTGGTCACTTCTAAAATTGGTGGTCGAAAAATCAAGTTTCTGGCTTGTAAACCCAACCAAAATGATTTAATTGTTTTAAAAGACGCGATCGAAGCTGGTAAAATTCGTCCTTATGTTGATCTAGTCTATCCTTTGAGCGAAGTTCCTGCGGCAATTCACCAGTTAGAACAGCGACAAGTGCGGGGGAAAATCGCAATTAGAATTGATGTGTAATCCTGCATTTGGTGTGCCTTACTTTACCTCAAAAAGCATAGTTATTTTGTTCGCGTTGAAAGGGCTGCCCATCTCCCCATCTCCTATTCCTTTGAGTTAAGAGCTTCAAAGCCGGAAACAATATCAAGAAGTTCCGAGGTGATGGAACTTTGTCGTTGATGCCGATGTTGTGAGTTTAGTTCTGTTAACCTTTCTTCTATGTTCTTTTGGGCTGCTTGCATGGAGGAAAGACGACTGGCGTTTTCGCTGGCTAAGGATTCTGCAAATGCTCTATACAAAGAAACGAAGAGATATTGACGCACTAAAGCTGAAAATAATTCATCCCAATTCATTGTAAATGTTGGTAGTCCTTGGGAATGCCATGCTTGTTTTTCCAAACGCTGCAACCATTGAGCATTCATAGGTAGAAGTTGCACGCTTTCGGGACGATATGATGCGCTAGATAAGGATTTATTGTAAAAAAGCATTATTTGATCAACTTTGGGAAATTGCCAATTTTCAATCATTAGTAACATTTCCTGTACCATCGGTGTAATTAACGCGACGGAATTGGGTAAGGTAAATTGCGCGGATATTGGTTGCTTCGCTGTTTCTAAGTAAGGAATTAAGCGTGTACCTACTGCTGCAACGATAATTTCTGGTTGTGGTTTTTGGTGAATTTGTTCTATGGCGTAGGATGCTATTTGTTCGTTAAATTGACCGCATAAACCGTGGTCTGAACCAAATATAATTACACCCAGAGTTTTAGTTTTTCTATGATTAGTTAAACCTTGGGGTAGCATCATGGGTTGTTCGCTAAAGTAACGATGTCGAAGCAAAATTTGTAACCCCATTTCAACGGTGCGGTTATAGTCTGCGAGGGCTATTACTGCTGTCTCATATTGGCGAATGCTTACCATTGCTAAGGCTTTCATGGTTTTGACCACAGATTGCAAGTCTTGAATGCTTTCAATTTGTGCTGTTAATGCTTCTAGGCTTTTCATATTTCATAACGTATCATTTTATTGTTACTCAAAAAGCTACTTATTAAAAAATCAACTTTTTGGAATATTTTTTGGTTTTCCTCACAAGTTCCTCATATTCTTATAGTAACTTTAATAGGTAGCAATTGAAAGATTAATAACTTCCTGGTTCCTTAAATTGTTAAGTAACTTTACTTTACCTGTATATGCTCTTTTGCAAGTTCCTTCCATTTCTATAGGTGTGAAGAATTGATCTGTCATTTGCACTAGCTAGGGGCTGCTAAATGGCAATGCATTTTTTGCACCTATTTTTTTACATCAATTTTATTTAATCAGGTTATAAAAATATTTGATATATATATAAATCATGTAGAGACGTTGTACTGCAACGTCTTTAGTAGAAATCAAGGTCAACATAAGAGCTTCTAAAATATTTCATTATGATAAAGAAATATTTTATGATTCGGATACATTCAGAACATTATTAACCGTTGTCAACAGTTCTTCTGCGGTATAAGGTTTGGGTAAGAATACTTCAGTCGGAATATGTCCCGCAACTTCTTTATTATTTGATATAAATCCACTCATCGCGACAAATTTAACTTTTGGGTTCAATTTTTTTAATATTCCGATAGCTTTTGCACCATCCATTGATGGCATCATCATATCTATTAAGACTAGCCGGATTTCTTTAATATGTTGGACATATACAGCGAGTGCATCAATCCCATCAATAGCAGTTAATACCTGATAATTATATCTTTCTAAAGCAATTTTGGTAACGTCGCGAATTAAAGCTTCATCATCAACAACCAAAATCAGTTCTCCATTACCTCTAGGTGTTTCACTATATGAATTTTGTTGATACCTTTCAACAGCTTGCGATGCTCTCAAGTAGACTTTGAAACAAGTTCCTTGTTTGTCGCTATATACATTTACAAAGCCACTGTAACTTTTAACAATACCCATCATGGTGGAAAGACCTAAACCCGTGCCTTAACTTTTTTCTTTGGTGGTAAAAAACGGCTCGAAAATACGGTCTAATATTTCTGGAGGAATACCAATCCCCGTATCGCAAACTGTAATTACAATGTAATTTCTTGGTTGGGCATCAGGATGCATTTGAGCGTAGGTTTCGTCAATAGCGAGATTTTTAGCGTACCACCATCAGGCATTGCATCTCGGGCATTAATACAGAGATTGAAAAGTTAGCCATATAGTTTCCTCAGCAATACATTATAAATAGTGCAAATAGCTTGTAATATAACACGAGCGAGCTAGAAGCATATCCTTACGGACACACTACACGTTCACTGGAGGTGCGGCTAACGCACTACAAATTTATTACCCTAATCACAAATCTCAGTAATATGACTTAAGTATTAATAAATTATTAAATACTATAGGCAAAGCATTATTTTTTACAAAAGAATATTATTCCTCACAAGTTTCTCACATTTGCTTTGTAACCTAAAAAGCATAGGTAAGTAACCGTTTTATTTCAGATTGTTAGGCTTTATAGCTGAACATCTTGATTAACCAAGCTTTCTCACCTATAGACAGTAATATCAACAAGGAGTTTACAAATACCAGTAGTATGTAACGTTACCCAAATTATTCAAGATAGGACTGTAACTATCAGCGACCCAAAATTTGTATGCTAAAAAACATTCAATACCGGAGTTCGCTAGTCAGGTTCAACGGGATTCTTTATCTTCAACGTCATGTAAAGGTAAAACTGAGTAACAGAGTCGTTAGAAACATATCCCGTTACGGCAGTTTGAATAATGCCGATCGCAACGAAAATGCTAAATAATTAGCAAAAAATACGTAAATCTCCAGCTAGATTAATACAACAAACACACACAGAGGTAATTACAATGTCTAATCACGAAAGTGTTTCTTCTGAAAATCAAAACATACTTTCCGCAGCGTACTCGGTTGGACAAGAGATAAAAATTGGGAATATGACTATGGTGCAATCATTCTTCCCAATAACACATTAGGTAATCGAGTCGGTTGGTTTGGATTTGCTAATCTTTCAACTAGTTCGCTCTCGAACCTATTGATAAATAACTCTGGCTATCCTGCTGACAAGCCTTTTGGTACCCAATGGTTTAACGCAGGTCGGATTTCCAGGGTAACTGACGTAGCTACGTCTCTACATTTTTGTTGGCTGTTATCAAATTATTCTTTATAGACAGTCAAAGTTTTCGGTTTACACTTCTTAATTTCAACATAAATTCCCGAAGCATTTTCCTCAATTAAATCTTCGATATAACCATTTTGATTCAGTTTAGCTTCTTGAGGATTATCGAAAGGACCGAAGTAATAAATACACTTGGGTTGAGCCGTTCTAATTTTTACCCAGTACGATTTACTTGAGTTATTGATAAAAGGCAAACTTTTGATGAAAGGAAGATTTTCTAGAACAGGAAGATGCATGAAAAATTTTACTCCTTAATTGTTTGTCTAGCTATTTTCAAAATTGCTTGATATTCTTCGTCGGTTAATTTTTCACCCGTTTCGATACTTTTACAAACAGATGGTAATTCTCTCCTCACCATTTGACAAAGTACTTTACTTACCTCTTCAATTTCTTCTAAAGACACTGAGTCAAACACACCACTAGTTACTGCCAAAAGCACCGCTATTTGTTCGGCAACTTGCAGGGGTTGAAATTGCGGTTGTTTGAGTATTTCCCGCACTCTTCGTCCTCTAATCAAAGTATTTCTGGTTTGTTCGTCGAGTTGCGTACCAAAACGGGCAAATACTTCTACTTCTTGGAATTGAGAATAAGAAAGTCGTAAATCTCCAGCGACTGCGCGATAAGCACTTAACTGAGTTTTACCGCCAACTCGCGAAACTGATTTACCTACATCTATAGCGGGGAAAATGGCTTTTTGAAATAAGTCTGGAGACAGATATATTTGACCGTCTGTGATAGAAATTAAGTTGGTGGGAATATATGCGGAAATGTTTTGCGCTTGTGTTTCTATTATAGGTAATGCAGTTAAGGAACCACCCCCATATTCATCGTTGAGATGGGTTGAGCGCTCCAATAACCGTGAATGAATATAAAAAATATCTCCCGGATAAGCTTCTCTACCAGGAGGACGACGCAGCAACAGCGATAGTTCTCGATAAGCCCTGGCATGATGGGTAAAATCATCATAGATAATTAATACATCACGTCCTTGCTCCATGAAATACTCTGCCATTGTCGTAGCTCCGTAGGGCGTAATATACTGCAATCCTGGAGAGTCTTGACCGGAAGCAACTACAACAACCGTGTATTCCATTGCTTGGTGTTGACGCAGAGTCTCAATTACTTTCGCTACTGCTGAAGCACGCTGTCCAATAGCGCAATAAACGCAGATAACGTTTTTATTTTTTTGGTTGATAATTGTATCGAGAGCGATCGCCGTTTTCCCAGTTTGTCTATCCCCTACAATTAACTCTCGTTGTCCCCTACCAATTGGGATCAAAGCATCGACTACTTTTAATCCAGTTTGCAAAGGTTGCGTTACCGGAGCGCGGTTAATAATTGGCGGTGCTTCTCGCTCTACAGGAAGACGCTTAGTAATTTCAATACTTCCCCCTTCATCTAAAGCATTACCCATAACATCCACAACTCTACCCAGAAGTGCCTCTCCGACTGGCACATCCATCACTTTACTAGTGCGGTAAACTTCATCACCTGCCTTTAAATAGTCGCTTTCCCCTAATAAAATCACACCAATTTCATCGGGATCGAGATTAAATGCAATTCCGAATAAAGCTACTTGCGCGTTAGATGAAGGAAAATAAAGCAATTCATCTGCTTTAACACTGGGTAAACCAGATACGCGAGCAATACTTTTTCCTACGGATTTTACTATGCCAATTTCCCTGATGTTTATCTGAGCATGGTGATTATTTAATACTTGTTCAAAAGTTGAGAATGTATCTTCTATGACTGATTGTAATAGTTTCATGGTTAATGGGCATTGGGCATGGGGTGATGGGGATGAAGGAGTAAGGAATAGTTAAACAGCCAGGGAGCAAGATGCTCCCACTAAAATTTATTTTCTAATTCCTAATTCCTAAAGGTTACTGAGCTTGTCGAAGTACTCCTAACTATTCATTCCTAACTCTTGAAAACGCGATTCTAATGTTTGTAAATAATCATCTAAATTCCAGGAAATTACGTATGCTGCTAGTTTGACTTGAATACCGCAAATTAAATCGGGTGATGTATGAAACTCTAAAGGATTATCGCTAATAACTTTAATTTGCAAAGCTTTGGCTATTTGTTGGCGACTTTCTGGGGATATTTCAAAACTACTTTTTATAATTATCGGTTGATGTGATTTTTGTAGAGATTGAGTGATGATTTGTTGTTGATTATCATCGATTTTTTGTAAGTGCTGACAGAAATTAGAAATCATTTGTTGTTCTAAATCTGCATTTGCTAAATCTTGCAAAGCCTGACGCGCAATTAAATTAGTTTGCTCTGCTATTTGTTGTCGCAAGGAGCGGATAAAATCATTTTTTTCTTGTAAAAGTGCTTCTTTCCATTTCACCTGCATTTCTTCGACTTCCCGACGTGCTTTAATTAAAAGTTGTTGATGTTCTCGATCAACTTCTTTAACCATTTCTGCTGTCATGGCTTCTTTTTGCTGCTGTAATTTTTGTTGCTGCTGACGATAAGTATCTGCTTCCTGCTGTGCTTCTTTTTGAGCAATTTCAGCATCTTCCCATCGTGTTTCAATCATAGTTTGCCGTTTTTTGATTGTTTGCATTATGGGTTTATATAAAAAGCGCTGGAGTAAAAAAACCAGTATCAGGAAGTTGATTATTTGAGCGATAACCGTAAACCAATTTATTAGCACGGTTTAGCCTCCTTTAAAATGTTCCCAAAATGGATTGACGAATAGTAAAATCATCGTTACTACAAAGCAATAGATAGCAGTAGATTCAATCATTGCCAAACCTACGAAAAGCGTGCGAGTAATGACGTTTGCCTTATCCGGCTGTTGGGCGATCGCACTTAAAGCACGAGCAACAGCAATCCCTTCACCCAAAGCAGGTGCGATCGAACCAATTGCGATTGTTAACCCAGCAGTTACAATCGATGCCATACCAATTAAACCAAGATTATCCATAGTTTAGTAGTTAGTTGTTAGTGGTTAGTAGTTAGTTGCTTAAACAAATAAGAATTATTGATTTTGTCGTTGGGTACTAGTTGCGGAAGCGATATATACCATTGCTAACATTGCAAAAACGTATGCTTGAATTAGTCCGAATACTAATCCCAATGCCTGCATAACAATTGGAAAAAATAACGGAACTAATGACAAAAGAATGGCTACAAGCATGGTACCGCTCATAATGTTGCCGAACAATCTTACTGCTAATGCTAGAGTGCGAGAAAATTCCCCAATAATATTAAATGGCAACATAAATATTGTAGGTTGAATGTAATTTCGTAAATACCCGAAAAAACCGCGTTTCATAATCCCAAATAACGGTACGGCTACAAATACACATAAAGCCAAAGCCGTTGTTGTAGAAAGCGAACCAGTTGGAGGTTGATATCCGGGTATAATTGCCAGGGTATTGGAAACGGCAATAAATAGAAATAAAGTGCCAATAAAACCAATATATTTTGTGGCTTCTTGTTGACTCACTTCATGAATTTGGTTGGCAATTCCTTCGACGATTATTTCTAATAAACTTTGCCAGCGGGATATTTTCGGGTTTACTGATAAATTGCGAGTTACCAACCAAGAAACTATTACCAAAAATGCCATTACCAACCAAGTAAATATAATTGTGGCATTTAAAGTAATTGCACCCGATTGCCAATAAATAATGTTGTCTGGACTAATTTCCATAATCAAAAAAATAAGACTAGTTTATTCCCTCTGCGTACCTCTGCACTTTCCTCCGCGCCCCTTTGCGTTTAATAAAGAAAATCATGACCAATTACCTAAAAAAAGTCCTCGGCTTCCAACGTCTAATTAAAATACTGCGTGCTAAAACAAAGCCGAATAAAGCAATAAGCAATAGTTGCCAACTTCCATCCATAATTAAGTAAAAGCCCAATATGGTAATACTTAAACGACCGAGCAAACTACCTATAATTAATAATATCGGTTGTTGTGTTGTCGGCAGTTGTCTTACTGTTACCCAAAGGCTACTAAAGTAAAATATTCCAATCGCAAAACCGGAAGTTAAAGCTAGTAATAGATGCATCGAATAATTCATGTTTACTCCTCCTCAAGTGGTAATTTTCCGAGTAAATAATCCAAAAAAATCGGTATCATAATGCTGGTTATAGTCTTAATCAAGATAGAAAGGGTAAGAGCTACACCCATTAATAAAATTACTAACGGTAAAGTTTGCACCGATTCAATCATCGCCACCTTCGCGTTCAATCCAATACCAAGCATTTATACAACCAAAAACAACACCAACAAACAGCAGCATCAAAGTCCAGGAATATTGACTGGGAAACTTAGCATCAATCCAAACTCCTAACGCGATACCCAATAAAGTTGGAACTGCGATCGACCAACCAATAATGCCAAACATCCCCAAACCAAACCAAACGGTGTGATTTCCTTCTCGTCGCGCTTTCAACTTGCGTTTTGATTTAACATTTACCTGTTCCTCAAAATCTTCCCAAGGTTCGTGAGGCTTCTTAGATTTCATGTTTTACCTCCAACTTCTAGAAAACCGTGTATAAAACTAGCTTCTAATTTCGCCAATGCATTACGAGTCATCTGTTCTCTTTCATCCAAGGAAAGAAACTCTTGTTCCACAGTATTTTTCAAAGTTTCTAAATCAGTTCCCCTAACAGCATTTCGCACTGACACCAACACCTCAGAGCCACATTTCACCAAAATACCTTCATCTACTGCTAAAAAAACTTCTTCTCCCTCACTTGATTCAAACAACAACAATCCCGGAACCAATCCAGCCACAAAATCAACATGATTGGGTAACAAACAAAAAGAGCCATTTTCAGCTTCAGCCGTAATTTTGCTCACCGCTTCATCTATTAATACTTCTGTTGGTAACAATACTTTTAATTGCATCATAATTACTTGCGATTGGAAATAAAGAGGGGGAAGAAATGACCGATTACCGATTACCAATTATCAATTACCCATTACTTAACTTCATCAATCCCCCCAATCATATAAAGTGCTGCTTCTGGATACTCGGAAAACTCATCATTTAAAATCCGTTCGCAACCATCGAGTGCTGCTGATAAACTCACCAACTTACCCGCTTTACCGATAAACTGTTCTGTAGAAAAGAATGGCTGAGTTAAAAACCTTTCCAAACGTCGAGCGCGATAAACTGTTTTTCTATCGTTTACTGATAACTCTTCAATCCCCAACATGGCAATGATATCTTTCAAATCTTCGTAGTTTGCCAGAGTTTGACGCACAGCTTGAGCTATTTGGTAATGACGTTTACCCGCAATCGTCAGCGTTAACATTTTAGAGCTTGAACGTAACGGATCAACTGCTGGATAAAACCCTTCGCTGGCACGTTTGCGAGATAATACTATTGATGCCGATAAATGACCAAATGTGTGGACTGCTGCTGGATCTGTAAAATCATCTGCTGGAACGTAAACTGCTTGTACTGAGGTAATTGCACCTTTAGCGCTACTGCTGATTCGTTCTTCTAACTCAGCTAATTCCGTGGAAAGAGTTGGTTGATAACCGACGCGAGAAGGTAATTGTCCCATCAAACCGGAAACTTCTTGACCCGCTTGGATAAATCTAAAAATATTGTCTATTAAAAGTAATACATCTTGTCGAGCATCATCGCGGAAATATTCAGCCATCGTCATCGCTGCATGACCTACACGAAACCTTGCTCCCGGCGGTTCGTTCATCTGACCGAACATTAAAACGGTGTTATCCAAAACACCAGCATCCTGCATTTCTCGATAAAGTTCTTCTGCTTCGCGGTTCCGTTCGCCAATACCGCAAAATAAACTAATTCCCGAATGCTGGCTAACCATATTGTGAATCATTTCGGTAATCAAAACCGTTTTACCAACACCGGCCCCACCGAATAATCCGGCTTTACCTCCTCTTTCTAAAGGTGCAAGCACGTCAATAATTTTGATCCCAGTTTCTAATATTTCCGCAAAAGTTGATTGTTGAGAAAGCGGGATAGAAGCTTGATGTATAGAACGCCATTCTCCCCCGTTTAGAGTTTCTTTCCCATCAATAGCATCTCCAAATACATTAAACATTCTACCCAGCAAGCGTTTACCTACAGGTACTTGTAATGTATGTCCCGTATTAATGACTGTAGAACCACGAGCTAAACCAGAAGTAGGTGTTAAAGCGATACCTCGAACAATCTCATCGCTCAGATGACTGACAACTTCGATAATTATTTGCTCGTCTTCACCTGCTCTCAACTGAGTATAAATTTCTGGAAGACATTCGCAAAACTGAACGTCGATCACGCTGCTCCTAACCGAAACAACTTTACCGAAGCTGGTTTTATTTAGTACAGCCATGTGTATTAATTCCTTTGTCAAAGTTTTTGTTACATAAAAACTGGATTGATTTTATGCATTACCTTGAAAATGGTTTTCACCTATATGAAGTTGTTTTTTGCTATTTTTCAAATCTTTCCAGAGTTTTTTTATTTCTTGATAAGCTTCTTCTGGCGAAATTTTACCATTCGTTTCAAGGTTGCAAATATAGCTTGCTTTCTGAGCAAATTCTTGGAGATTAGCATCAAACACTAAATTCTCTGGTTTGACTTTTCCGTGATAAGAAAAGTGAGGGTATAGGAAATCAGATTTCGCAGTCATAGCTATCTCCTGGTCTTATATCGGCTTGCTCGTATACAAAACACATTAAATAACAAATTTGAGGATTCTGTGAGGAAAAGCAAATTTAATTCGGAAGATAACACCTTCACAACTTCCCCACATTCTTTTTTTAGTATCAAAATAAGATTATGTTATTACAAATAATCATTTTAAAATATTCTTTACTTGGGTTATAAAAGTTATGAAACTCAAAACAGTTGCAGTAGAAATTCCTGAAGATTGTAACATTATCATTGGTCAAAGTCATTTCATCAAAACTGTTGAAGACTTACATGAAGTCATGACTGCAAATTCAACACAAGTTAAATTTGGATTGGCTTTTTGTGAAGCATCGGGAGATTGCTTGGTGCGACACTCAGGAAATGACAAATATTTACAGGCAGTTGCTCAGAAAAATGCTTTAGCGGTAGCCTCCGGACACTGCTTTATCATCTTACTAAAAAATGCTTATCCGATGAATTTTCTCAATACTATTAGACAAGTTCCTGAAGTTTGTAATATTTTCTGTGCTACTGCGAACCCCGTACAGGTAATAGTGGCAGAAACTGAACAAGGGAGAGGTATTATCGGCGTTATTGATGGATTTTCTCCTAAAGGTGTAGAATCTTCTGAAGACATGATGGAGCGCAAAGATTTTCTCCGTCAGGTTGGATATAAACTTTGATAGGACTTACGCAACTGGCATATTTTGGTCGTAGGGTGCTGTGACACTTCGCTTGATTTATAACGCAATAATAAGGTTTATGTGTCACGCACCGTTCCCTCGGTCTTGTGACAATTGCGGCCATTCCTGTTTGATTTAAAAGGGAACGGGGAACAGAAAAATTTCCTATTAAAAAAATAGTACTATGTGTCATTTGGCGAAATTCTTAGTAAGAATCAAAACAGATAAAAGACGTTGCACTGCAACGTCTCTACGTTATTTTCGGTAAATAACTAACAATTATTTATTTAACGTTGATTTTCACAGCTTTATGCTTCTCACCTTCAAGCTTGGGCAAGTTAAGCGTAAGAACACCGTTTTTGTATTCTGCTTGTGCTTTATCATTCTGAACGTGGGCTGGTAAAGGAATTTTCCTTTCAAATCTACCGTAGTGGAATTCTGAGCGTACCATGCCTTTTTCTTCTGTCTTTGTTTCGGACTTACGCTCTCCGCTAATAGAAACAGAGTTTTCAGTAACATCAACGTTCAAGTCTTTAGCTTCCATTCCTGGAATTTCTAATTTGAGCTTGATTTCCTCGGCTGTTTCTTCCATTTCTGCAGAAGGTATATAGTTGAGTGCAGAACCTCCGTTACCGCTTGGCATAAAGCCCTCCATCAAGCGATTCATTTGCCGTTGCATTTGGTCTAGCGCCCACATTGGCTCTCTGGAAAAAGGCTCCCAGCGTTCTATTTCTTGAAAAGGTTCCCAACGTTTAATTGCCATAATAGTTGCCTCCTGCGGATTTCTTAATTGAAGGTTTTGAAATCTTTCACTTTAAGTGTAGAAAAAGAATTTGAGGAAGTTGTGAGGAAATATTTTTTAAACCACGATAATGGAATAAGTAGGTAAACGCAATTAGATATAAGATAAAACCTTACCCTCAATCCCTCTCCTTATCAAGGAGGGAAGCCGGAGGCAAGGTGAGGTTTTACATTTAATTTGATCCACTTACTTACTCATTTAATTAATAATATATATAGATAAATAAATTTTCATAAATATATTGATATTTCTCAGTAAATTCACTATTGACAGATAGATAATTATAGATAGATAAAAGTTCGGATTCATCGGGAGATCCGACTATGAACAAAATACTAAAGAATGCAATTGCCTTCACGGCACTTTTGACCTTAAGTACGTTAGCTTTACCCGCATTTGCTCTTGAGGCAAATTCAACAGAAGGTGGCGCAAAAGAGGTTTTAGTTGCTCAAAGAATTAGCCGACGTGGATCTCAATCTACCACAACCCGGTGTACTACTGTCCGCCGGACGAAAAGATGGCTATACCAGCGTTGTCAGAGAACTACGTGTTCCAGAAGAGGCACGCGAGGAACACTAAGATGTCGGGTCTTAAGTACTTGGAGAAGGCGGATACTCCGCACATCCGGAAGATTTTCGAGAGGAGAAATACCCCGCACATCCGGAAGAATTTAGAGAAGAACTAGATTAACTTAGATATAAATGATAGACCCAGGTCTAAAACAATCTACAATTTCTCTTCTGATTAATAGGATCGGGAATGGCCGCAATTGTCACAAGATCCTGGTTGGTGCGTGACACGAAAACCTGATTATTTCGTTAAAAATTAAGCAAAGTGTCACAGCACCCTACGAGTAAAATATGCCAGTTGCGTAACTAATGATGAATAATTACGATGTAGAGACGCTATACGTAGCATCTCTACAAATGTTTTGGTTATACGAAAAATCAATTTCATTATTCAATCAATAACTAACACCGCAGCGCCATTGATTTTACCGTTACGAAGTGCTTCCAATGCTTCATTCGCAGCAGATAAAGGAAAAGATTGTACCTGAATAGTAATAGGAATTTTAGGAGCTAACGTAAGAAATTCTTCTCCATCCTGACGAGTTAAATTGGCAACAGAACGCACCATTCGCTCTCCCCATAAAATATCATAGGGAAAAGATGGAATATCACTCATATGAATTCCCGCACAGACAACTACTCCTCCTTTAACAACGGCTTTTAATGCTGCTGGTACTAGATGTCCTGCTGGTGCAAAAATAATTGCTGCATCTAACTTTTGAGGTGGTAACTCGTCGGAACTACCAGCCCATACAGCACCTAATTCGCGAGCAAATTTCTGCCCCGAATCATCTCCAGGACGAGTAAAAGCATATACTTCTTTTTTTTGGTAACGAGCAACTTGCACTAAAATATGAGCCGCTGCACCAAAACCATAAAATCCTAAGTTTTGGGCATCACCAGTCATTCTGAGAGCGCGGTAGCCAATTAAACCAGCGCATAATAAGGGTGCAGCCTGTAAATCTGGATAATTAGCAGGAATAGTAAAGCAAAAGCGCTCATCTGCAACCGTATATTCCGCGTAACCGCCGTCTATTTGGTAGCCAGTAAATTGGGCGTAGTCGCATAGATTTTCTTGGTGAGCGCGGCAGTAACGACAGCAATTACAAGTATGTCCCAGCCAAGGTACTCCAACGCGATCGCCGATTTGAAATTGACTTACTTCTTTACCAACCTCCTCTACGATTCCCACAATTTGATGTCCCAATATTAGCGGTAACTTGGGATTTACTAATTCTCCATCGACAATATGCAAGTCAGTTCGGCAGACTCCACAAGCCCGAATACGAATCAAAACCTGTTTAGAGTTAGGTTTTGGCATGGGTACGTCTGACATTGATAATTCAAATCCGGGCTTTTGTAAAATCATTGCACGCATTACTCAAATCTCTAAAATGGGAAATTGGGCATTGGACATTTTGGATTTTAGATTTTGGATTAAAGTGTAATTGTTATTTCTGATTTTAGGACAAGAATAATCCAAAATTTAGAAATTAAGTTTAATGTCAATTGAGTAAGGAAAAAGCCAATCCAAAATCCAAAATCTAAAATCTAAAATTGATTTGGTGCCAAGGCATTGCATGAATGAAAAGTTCTCGCTGTTGAGGCGATCCAAGATAATAAGCGAACCAACTACTTGCTAAACGGGCTACTTCATCTAAAGCACCTGGTTCGCTAAATTGTTGAGAAGCACCAGGGATTATTTCGAGTTGTTTTTTGGATGCTTGAATATGCTTGAATGCATCTTGATTCATTGCAATTAACGGTAAGTCATTTTCACCGACAATCAGTAAGGTTGGGGCTTGTACGTAAGCTAGAACATTTGATGTTAAGCAGGTTTCTCCGCTACGCGAAACTATTGCCCCTACAGACATCGGACGTTGTGCTGCTGCGAGTAATGCTGCTCCCCCACCAGTGCAATCGCCAAAGTAACCAACTTTCAAATGACTGGTACTATCGTTATTGAGCAACCAATCGGTTACACCAACTAATCTTTTTGCTAAGAATTGAACGTTACTGCTACAATGTTTGCCTATTAAGCCGATTGCTTCTTCTTCAGGAGTTAATAAATCTATTGATACAGTTCCAACTCCTGCTGTTTGACGCATGACATGAGCAAGGTAACGATTGCGAGTACTATAGCGTCCAACACCATGACCATGTATAAATACAATAATGGAGTTAGCATCTGATGGTATTATCAACTCTGCTTGCAAATTAACAGAACCTATTTTAATTGAAACTACTTTTTGTTCAATATTGTTTAAAGCATTAGTAGTCATTGCTACACCCTCCCAAATATTATATCGGCGAAAAAAATAGTTTTTAAAAGCAAATTATCCCCAACGCCCCATGCCTATAATTTCATACTGCATTAGCAATTGTTGTAGATTTTTTAAGTATTTGATGTACTTGGTCGTCGCTCGTTTGCGAGAAGTTTTCATACCACAAACCAACAGCATGGAAAGGTTCTGGTATCTTCAAACATACAAGCTTATCAACTTCGGCTTGTAGTTCTTTGCAGACACTACAAGGTGCAACGGGAACCGCGACAATTATCTCTTTAGGCTTTTGTTGTCGCATTAAGGCAATAACTGCACGTATGGTTGAACCTGTAGCTATACCGTCATCAACAAGTATTACTGTGCGATTTCTCACATTCAGAGGAGGACGGTTTTCTCGATAAGAGTATTCGCGTCTTTGTAATTCCTGTAATTCTTTAGCTGAAACTTTGTCGATTATCCTATCGGATATATTCCATTCATTCAAAATATCGTAATTGAGTACTCGCACTCCATTAGCAGCAATGGCACCCATCGCTAATTCTGGATGATGTGGAACGCCCAGTTTTCTGACTACGCAAACATCAAATGGTACATTTAATGCCTTTGCTATTTCAAATCCCACCGGAACACCTCCACGAGGTAAAGCTAATACAATTACGTCTGAGCAATTTGTATAGGCTTTGAGTTTTTGAGCCAAAAGTTGTCCGGCTTCAGTACGGTTGCGAAATGTAATTGTCACTTATATCACCTCCTTAAAAATTTAAGAAGTGTTGACTTGCACTTTATGCTTCATTTTTCCCTCTTAATTGAAATATTTATTCTTCCATCTTTAGTTATACAGAAATAATTTGAGGAAGTTGTGAGGAATCATTTCCACGGGTATTAAACGAATCAGACTATTTGGATTTACCTGAATCTTTACAAAAGGTTATGAAGATACAGTATGACCTTCACAAGTTCCTCATAATCTATTGCTTAAATTCAATCGGAAAGTATGGAGTATTACTACGTATAATCTCCATTTTATCCACGTCCCATACATTTCAAGAAAGAGAATATGATGAGAAGCTTATCGGAAATCAAAAGATTTCTTTTATTTATCCCTGAAATGATTTTTTTTGGTCTAAGCTATGCCAGATTTTTGTACTGGGCAAGAAGTACACAAATCTTAGACCCTCAAGAAACATGGAATAGATTTACTAAGCCTAAAAACTTTTTATGGGAATGGTTTCTTGATAACTATCCCCCAGCTATCATGAGACGACTTCTTTGTAATTTCTCCTCTCTCCGATTTCGAGACCACGCCAACGCTATATCACAGCATTACGATTTGTCTAATAAATTTTATGAACTATTTTTGGACAAAGAGTATATGTTTTATAGCTGTGCTGATTTCTTAAAAAGCACGGATACTATTGAGGACGCTCAAGAAAACAAGGCAAACTATATACTTAACCTGATTGATCCAAAATTTGGTGAAAAGATTTTAGACCTTGGTTGTGGATGGGGAGCGATGCTCAAAAAGATATACGAGACAACTAAGGACAAAAAGCATCTCTATGGATACACGTTGTCTACAGAGCAAAAGAAGTTTATTGAGGAAAAATACGGTTTTAATGTTGAATTAAAAGATTTTATCACCACTGAATATGAGCCAGAATCCTTTGACAAAATTTACTCAATAGGAAGCTTAGAGCATGTGCGGGAAGACGAACTACTAGCATTCTCCAAAAAATTATCGCAAGCCATAAAGCGTGACGGAAAAATTATTCATCATTTCTTCTGTCGGATAGGAGATGTTATTCCCACACGTCTTCTTGTGGGAGGAGTCGCAATATTTCCGGGCATCGATTTGGCTAACCTTAAGAAATATCTAGACGTTTTTGAACAAGTCAACCTTGGAGTAAAACACCATTCTGTCCACGATTACCGTCCTACCCTAAAAGCATGGTTTGACCGTTTGGTTGCCAACAAAGAAACAGCTATTCAACTAGTAGGGGTTCAAACTTATAACAAGTATCTGTGCTATTTGGCTGAGGCTTGGCGGTTATTTGATGACCGTGATTTAATGCTGATGAGGTTCGTGTTGCAACGGCAGGATGCACCAATGGCATTGAAAACTTCAGTTACATCAGATGCATCCCACTTTTTGCAGAAAGTGTAAATATCCAAGCAGGGCATCCGTTTCTTTATGCCTTAGCAGTTTTGCAAGAAGCGGATGCATTACAATTGCTAACTCAATTGGTTGGAGAAGAAAAGGTAAACCAAGAGTTAGAAAAAACTAAAGAACTTTGTCAACGTCGGGTAACTTATCCGCTTCGTTGAGGAACATCCCAATGCAGAAACAAAGACCTCCTTAAAGAGTTACGTAAAATAACTTAATAAACTATTATGAATTTAGCAGATTCTCAAAAGCTTATTCATCAGGCAGAGTATGCTAAAAAATTGCGTCCCCTCCTTCCGCCTGAAGCTTTTCTTCCTGACTCTAGTAAGTTAGTCATCCTGTTGATTAATCTGGCAATCTTGCTCCTTGGTTGGTCGATTGCAAGGCAACTGGATCGCTGGCCTTTATACCTTTTATGGCTTTATTTACCTCTGGCAGTGGTAATGGGTAATAGCGTCATGGTCTTGATATCTGGTAGCCACGATCTCATTCATGGCAGCGTGACTAGAAACAATTATCTAATTCGTGTCATAAGTTTGTTAGGGCTAGCGCTTGGGTGGATGCCACCGACCTTATGGAAAGTGGTTCATAACCGAATGCATCACAATACAACAAATTCCTTGGCCGATCCTGACCGCAGCTACTTATACGAGCAACCCAAAACTTGGGCAAAATGGATTCAGAATTTATTAGTACCCTCTGATGAGGTTAATCCCATAGGGTTAACATTGGGAATGATTACAGCATGGGGAGTGTATACTTTTCGCAATCTGACTGCCGTGTTGTTGTTTAATCGTGAAATTGATTATATTCCTGCCTCCTTTAAGGTCAGTGCTAAAGAACGTCTGACAATTGCAGGTGAATTTTTAGCAATCTTGACGATTCATGTGAGTATCTTGACATATTTGCAATTTGAACCAATTAAACTTTTGTTTAGCTACTTTTTACCGATTGCAATTGGCTATGGTATATGGATATTTTATATTTATACGAATCACTTGCTTTGCCAAATGACAAGCGTTAACGATCCACTGCTCAATACTATTTCTATCCGAGTTCCTAAATTAGTTGCTTTGCTGCATTTCAACTGTTGCTACCATACCGAACATCATCTTTTTCCGGGAATGAATTCTGACTATTATCCAATGGTTCAAGATTTATTAAAAATTCATTATCCGGAACGCTTTAATTTATTAGATAGTGGGGATGTTTGGCGTTTACTAATGCAAACACCTCGATATTACAAGGATGAAAATACTTTTACCAATTGGTTAGGAGAAAAGACTGTTCCTTGTCCTCTCAACCGGATGTAAAAATAATGCAGTAATTAAAATTGCCCGTGCGACCAAGAAGAATTTAGAAGGGAAGTACTGCACGTAAAACATTAATAGATTGGAATAGATTGGGTTAAGTAGGTCGGCGTAGCCAAATCGTAATTAGGACAACTTGCGACGGTAAATACAACGGTAACGGTCAGTATCTTATGGTTCATTGCTGAAAGGGCGATCGCAAATTTTTCGAGAGAGAATCTAACAAAAAAACGATGTTGTTAAATCCTTGTTAATGTAGAGATAATTGTTTACTACATATACAACAAAGGTTTTGGTTATATGATGAGGGAGTGCGGTAGAGGGGTTCCCCGGCATCAAGCAACTGCGATTCGCGGAGCGTTTTAGCAAGAGAAACCCGATACTTCGTTAAGATCCACATCAAGGAAATTTTGAAACCAGTTAGGATTCCCGATCAAGAAAGCTGTTTGAACTATATGGGAAAAACATTCTCTAAAATATCGCAGAAAGTGGAAACAAGTTTGATGCTTCCTTCGAGTAATATTGTAATACTGCCAGAAGTACTATTACCAATGACTTTAACCGATTCTTATTCGATTGGAGTAGTAGAAGCAGCATTATTATCAAGTCACAAGCAGTTGGTTGTAGCTACAATTAGACCAGAAATTCAATGGCGATTTGACAAAGATAAAAATCCCGAAATTGAAAGTTTAGAGGACATTTATCCCGTTGCTGCTTTAGCAACAATAGAAAATTTAATCAGGTTGCCAGCAGGTGGGATAGAATGCGTATTTCGGGGGTTGGAGCGCGTAAACATTGAAAAATTACAGGTATTTGACCATATTTGCGAAGTTAAGTTTAATCGACTGCCAAAATTGAATCAAAAAGAAACTTCTGTAAAAATAGCAAAGCTTGTCAAGATTATAAAATCACATTGGTCAGAAATAGCTGCACTCAACTGTAATATTTTTGAACAAGTTTTGATTGCACTTATAGAATGTAATGAACCGTCGAAATTGGCTTATCAAACTAGCATTTTAATAATTAAAGATGTAGAAATACTTCACTGTTTTTTGGAAGAGGAAAATTTAGAACAGCTTTTGCAGAAAGTTTTAGAATATTTGAGTAAAGAAGTTAAAAATCAACGTTTGCTCTCCAAGATATTTACAGAAATGAAAAAGGAGATTGCTAAGCAGCCAATAAAAGGATTTGAGTCACAGTTATTCGATAAAGTTGAATCAGAATGGAGCCTTGATAATATAGAAACTGATGAAATTGAAGATTTAAAAATGCGTTTGAGGAAAGCTAACTTACCTCCGGATATTCGCAAACAGGCACAACGAGAATTAGCACGTTTGAAACGTTTAGGGAATAATCCCGCAGAAGGAGATGTAATTCGTACCTATCTTAATTGGATATTAGAAATACCTTGGAATAAAATGGTCGAAGTAAATCTGGAATTAGATGATGCAAGAGTTATTTTAGATGCAGACCATCATGGCTTAAATAAAGTTAAAGACCAGATTATTGAACATTTAGCTACTTTTAAATTGAAGCAAGCTATATCAAATGAACAGCGATCGCGTCAAATATCTGTAGGTACGGTTTTATGTTTTGTCGGACTTCCGGGAGTCGGTAAAACTAGTTTGGGAAATTCGATTGCTCGCGCTTTAGGTCGTCCGTTTGAGCGGATAAGTTTGGGTGGATTGCGTGATGAAGCAGAATTACGCGGTCATCGACGGACTTATGTTGGTGCAATGCCAGGTAGAATTATTCAAGCTTTACATCGGTGTGGTGTGAAGAATCCGGTGATTATGCTCGATGAATTGGATAAAGTCGGCATGGATAGTCATCACGGAGACCCTGCTGCGGTATTATTAGAAATACTCGATCCCCAGCAAAACAATTGTTTCCGCGACCTTTATTTAGATTGCGATTTTGATTTATCGCAGATTTTCTTTATCGCTACTGCGAATAACTTATCTGAAGTACCCGCACCGCTATTAGATAGATTAGAAATTATCGAAATTCATGGTTATTCGCAAACCGAAAAATTAGCGATCGCACAAAAACATCTGTTACCCCGTCAAATTGAAAAAGCCGGACTTCCTAATAATGCTTTGCAGCTATCACCTCAAACGATAAACTCGATCGTCGAAAACTACACCCGTGAAGCCGGAGTTCGTCAACTAGAGCAGCAATTAGGTAGACTTTGCCGTAAAGTAGCCGTTCGTCATGCATCGGGTAATACCGAACCTGTAGTTATTTATCCTGAACAATTAGAGGAATTACTCGGAACAAAATTTTTACCATCACACATCCAAAAATCGCCTAAACCTGGTGTAGCTTGCGGTCTTGCTTGGACTTGCGTGGGTGGAGAAGTTCTATTTGTCGAAGCAGTCAAACTACCTCAAAGTAAAGATTTTGTAGTAACCGGACACCTCGGTCAAGTAATGCTAGAGTCTGCTCGAATTGCTTATGATTATGTTTGGTCAAATGCAGAATCATTAGGTATCGATACAAATGTATTTAGAACTAATGGCTTACATATTCACATTCCCGCAGGTTCCGTACCCAAAGACGGGTCATCCGCAGGTGCAACTATCGCAACTGCTATTGCTTCTTTACTGATGAATCGTCCGGTACGCACCGATACAGCAATTAGCGGAGAAATTGACCTCACCGGAGAAATTCTTCCTGTCGCTGGTGTTCGAGAAAAGATTTTGGTAGCTAATCGTGTTGGAATTAAACGTGTAATATTACCTACTGAGAATCAAAAGAATTTGGTAGATATACCAGAGATTGACCGCAAAAACATCGAATTTATATTTTGCGACTGTATCGAAAAAGTCTTAGAGAATGCCCTTGTAAAAGATTGTACCGGTATTAATTATTAATCAAGACTTTATCAACTGCTCGTCTTGGAGTTGGTTTAACTTCCTCACAGAAACCCAGACGCAAAATAATTTGTGGAAAACCAGATTGAGATAATACCTTACTCAATTCGCTTCGCAATTGTGGTACTTGAATGGGTTGATTTAAAAACGAACTGCAAAGTCCTACAGCTTGTCCTCTTAATAATATTTTTTCTAAAGCTTGTCCTGCTGCTAACCAATTAGCATCAGTATCATTTCTAGTACCCAACACTACAATTGCTGGCGATCGCTCAACTAGTTTACCACTACGTTCTGCTAAAGAATCTCCTAAATCAAAAGTTCGTAAAACTAAAGCGAATAAAGGAGTTGCAAAATCAAAATATTCGTTGATACCTTGAGCATAACCGGGAATACCGTCATGAGTCTTATAATTAGCAGGATGAATCCAATCTGCTAACTCCTGACGGTAACTATGGTCAGCCATTAGCTGGTGTTCCGCTTGTACTACTAATTCAGCAATTTGATGGCGAACGGTGCTTTTTTTGATAATATGTAGCCATGCTCCTTTTTGCTCTGCATCTGACTGTAACCATTTGAGTAACGATTCTGGAACATCCCACCACTGATAATCTTTTCTATTGGTATGTCTTTTTGGAATAGCATTGAACAATAGCTTATTATCAGTACTTTCGGGTATAGAATAACCTAATTTAATGCAGGCTAATAAATTTGCATTTGTTGGGTCGGGAAAAGTTGTAATTTCACCTTTATAGCCGAAATGATGCAGAGCAATGCGTAAATTATACAAAGCAGTACCGCAGCTGATAATTAATTCTCGACCTTTGGGGTCGGCAACAAATAATCCGCGACTCCGGTCAGCATAAAGATAAATTGTTTTTGAATCAACCTTGAATAACCACGGTTGAGTATTATGGCTAGAAGGAGCTAAAATTGCGTAATTGAGAATAAATTTGAGTTTTTCTTCGGTTGTTCCAGTTTGAGGAAATTCGTTTTCTTTAACTTTCCAAATATTTAATAGTTCAGACATTGTAATCCTCCAGAAAAACAATTCAAAATTCAAAATGGTACAATTTATCCGTCGTGTCATTTTTGATAGAGAATAAATCATGAGTTGATGGGTATCACTCAAAAAAGCAGGATTAGATTGAAATGATACCTAAAACGCCCAGTATTGCGACGATAAAGCCGACTATCCCCAACGATCCCAAATGTTTAAGTTCTTCTCTGAGATAGCGAAAAGCACTAAAAAAAGAAAAGAACGTAAAATAGAACAGCAGCGCGGGTGCATTTTGAGTAAATCTAAGAAATCCAAAAAACCCTGCCAAAATAGTTTTTTGTTCGATCTATCCATATTTAGTAATTTCCTCAATTATTGATAATCGCTATCTGAGAAAAGTTACGTGTTTTTTACCTAAAGCCTAATTTTCGATTTTGAACTACTTATTTTTAGTTAGAAGTTTCTACTTTTTGGGTTTTAGATACTTCCGTACTTGAAAGAATCGATCCTTGGACTGTTAACACCGAACAAGGTGCATGATGCATAACATAATTACTTACACTACCTAAAAACAATTCACTCAAACCACGATGACCTCGACGACCGATTACAATTAAATCAGCATCCCAACCGCGAGCTACATCGCAAATCATTTTACTTGGTTCACCCATATTGAGGCTGAATTCGGTTTTTGTCCCAGAATAAATCGCCGATTCACATAGAGAACGCAACCAATTTTCTCTAGCTTGCTTAAACTTTTCCCAATCGCTCAAACTCTTCTGTCGAGTTTCATTTTGCAATTGTGTATAAAGAATAGTTGGTTCTATAAACAAAGGGTTCAAATATGGCTCATCCAAGGGAGATATAACATTTAGTAACATTAAACTTCCACCCGTTGCTTTTGCTAAAGATACAGCTTCATCAAAAACTTGCTGAGTCATCTCAGAATCATCAATCGAAACCAAAATTTTTGTAAACATAAGAATTGGTAATTGGTAATTGGTAATTGGGCATTGGGTTTTGAATTAATATTTTTAACTCCTAATCCCTAACTTTTTCTCCCCATCCCCCCTGCCCTACTCCATCGAAGCGATTTCTAAAAGCGTCTTCAATACGGAATCTGGGTTAAGACTCATAGAATCAATACCCTGCTCTACTAAGAAGCGAGCAAATTCGGGATAGTCGCTGGGTGCTTGTCCGCAGATGCCGATTTTACGTCCGTGTTGCTTGACGGTAGTTATGGCTTTGGCGATCATTCTTTTGACTGCTTCGTTGCGTTCGTCAAATAAATGCGCTACTAATTCCGAATCTCTATCTAAACCAAGAGTTAATTGAGTTAAATCATTGGAGCCGATAGAAAAACCGTCGAAAACTTCGCAAAATTCATCTGCTAGTTGAACGTTAGAAGGTAACTCGCACATTACATAAACTTGTAAGCCGTTTTCACCTTTGACTAAACCGTTTTTCGCCATCTCTGCTAAAACACGATGACCTTCTTCAGGGGTACGGCAAAATGGAACCATTAAAATAACGTTGGTTAAACCCATTTCGTCGCGTACTCGTTTCATAGCGCGACATTCTAAAGCGAAACCTTCACGGTATTTTGGATCGTAATAACGAGAAGCACCCCGCCATCCTAACATTGGGTTTTCTTCGTGTGGTTCAAACTGTTTACCACCCAAAAGATTGGAATATTCGTTACTTTTGAAGTCACTCAAACGGACAATTACAGGTTTGGGATAAAATGCTGCGGCTATAGTTCCGATTCCTCGCGCTAATTTATCTACAAAAAATTGAGTTTTATCATCGTAATTGCGAGTTAGTTCAAAAATTTTGGATTTCTCTAATTTGTCTTCTAACTCATGAAAGTGAATTAATGCTAATGGATGCGCTTTGATCTGGTTAGCAATGATAAATTCCATCCTTGCAAGTCCCACACCATCGTTAGGTATAGCGCTCAAGCCAAAAGCTTCTTCGGGATTGCCCACATTCATCATTATTTTCGTGGGGATATGGGGCAATTTTTCCAAATGTATTTCTTCTACTTCAAAAGGTATTAAACCTTGGTACACTTTGCCAGTTTCACCTTCAGCACAGGAAACGGTGATATCTTCTCCAGTTGTTAAAGTTGTAGTGGCATTACCGCAACCAACTACCGCCGGAATTCCTAATTCTCTAGCAATAATAGCGCTGTGACAAGTACGACCACCAGAATTAGTTACTATGGCAGCAGCCTTTTTCATGATCGGTTCCCAATCTGGGTCTGTGCGGTTTGTTATCAGTACATCGCCTTCTTCAAAGAGATTGAGATTATTTACATCAAGGATTACTTTAGCTTTACCTTGTCCGATTGCTGCACCTACGCTGCGTCCGGTGAGGAGGGGAATAAAAGGATGGGGAGATGGGGGGAGGGGGAGAGAGGGGGAATTATTGCCTTTAACAAAGTGATAGGTACGCAGAACGTTATTTACCTTCTGTGACTGTACGGTTTCCGGACGAGCTTGGACGATAAATAATTCGTTGGTGATGCCGTCTTTTGCCCATTCGATATCCATTGGGGTGTAGGTACCGCGAACTTGCGAGTAATGTTCCTCGATTAAACAAGCCCAACGAGCTAACTGTAGAATTTCTTCATCTGATAAAGCAAATAAATGGCGATCGCTAACTGGAACGGGAATATTTTTGGTTAATTTTGTCCCCCCCATTTCATAAATCATCTTGATTTCTTTGCTTCCCAGACGTTTTTTTAATATGGGACGAAATCCTTGTTTTAATGTCGGTTTGAATACTAAGTATTCATCCGGATTCACGGCACCCTGGACGACGTTTTCACCCAAACCGTATGCTGCTGTAATTAGCGCAGCATCTTTAAAACCAGTTTCGGTGTCGATGGAAAACATCACCCCAGAAGTTGATAAGTCAGAACGTACCATTTTTTGCACGCCGACAGAAAGGGCTACATCAAAATGGTCAAAGCCTTTGATTTGACGGTAAGAAATGGCTCTATCCGTAAAAATTGATGCAAAACAGTTGTGACAAGATTGCAAAACACCGGGTAATCCGTGAACGTTGAGATAAGTTTCTTGCTGTCCTGCAAAGCTAGCATCGGGTAAATCTTCAGCGGTAGCGCTGGAACGAACTGCTACATCGGTATCGGTACCGTACTGGTGGCAGAGATTTTGGTAAGCTTGGGCTATTGCTTGTTGCAATTCTTCGGGAAAAGAAGTTTGCAACATCAAAATTCTAGCTTTTCTACCTCGTTCTCGCAGGTTGCCAATATCCTCTACATCTAAATCCGCAAATATCTCTCTGAGTTGCGCTTCCAATCCTGCCGAAGAGATAAAATGCCGATAGGCATAAGCGGTAGTAGCAAATCCGGTAGGAACCTTAACACCTTTAGGTTGGAGTTGTTGAATCATTTCTCCTAAAGAAGCGTTTTTCCCGCCAACTATAGGTATATCAGCAATTCCAACTTCATCGAAAGGCAATACTAAAGCTTGTTCGGTAGAACGAAGACGTTCCGATTTTTGATTAACCACTGTGTTTCGCATAGCTTGACTTCCTATAACTTAATTTGAGCAATATTGACGTTTCCGTTCTTCTCCTCCACACAAATATGTTTATAGCCAGATAGTTTGAGGATTTTGTGAGGATACTGTTTTCCTGCTTGGGTTTCTCTTAAAACTGAGCAGCGGGGAGTTAGAAGTTAGGAGTTATTTATTTGTCTCCTTGTCCCCTTGTCTCCCCATCCCCTCTTTCTTCCTCACAAGTTCCTCAGATTTTAGATTTATAGTCATTGCAATGAAACACCCGCGAATTTAAAGAATTATGAATTACTGTCCTTGTTGCAAAGACATACTTTTGAATCATGCGGATGCTAGTGGAAATTACTGGTTTTGTAGAAGTTGTTGGCAAGCTATGCCAGTATGTACTTGCAAACAATCTACTTCATCAACAGAGACGATAGCTGGAGCATTACCGACACTGCTAAATCCAACAAAGAAAACCAATTATCTACTGTCTTCCCGAAGAAAAACTATGGTAAAGGCATTCTCAAGATTAATTGCTTAAAAATGCCGATTAAATAAGTATTTTAGATACTGAATAATTTTAATAGATAAGCCACAAAACTGACTAGAAAATTGTCGTTAACAAAAAATCTCCCAATGATTTCGGGAGGTATACATTGTAAGTATCAAATTACATCGAAGCTGCTTCCATTACCAAAGAATCAGTTACATCTTGATGTGGACCTTGCACTGTTAGTACCGAACAAGGAGCATGATGCAGCACGTAATTGCTAACGCTACCCAAGAAAAGTTCACTCAATCCGGTACGTCCATGACGACCGATCAAAATCAAGTCAACCTCTCGACCGCTCGCAACCTTACAAATCATAAATCCTGGAGAACCAGTAGCTTGAACAATTTCAGCTTTCACTCCGCGAGCTTGAGCTTTATTTGCAAAGGATTGTAACAACTCGATGCCTTTTTGTTCTAAAGCATCCAATCGTTCCATATAGTATTTCATTGTGGTTTCACCATGTATGGTTGGATGATAACCATGTGCGGCAATAAAGCCTGGTTCGGGATATATTTCAGTGAAGGGAGGTACTACGTGTGTCAGTGTTAGTTGGGCATCGGTTGCTAAAGCTAAAGAAATAGCTTCATGTAAAATATTTTTATTGGTATCTCCATCATCTATCGCAACTAAAATTTTCTTAAACATATTTTTACCTCTTCTATGCCAACCTAAAAAGAAATATCTTGATGCTTGGTTCGCCGTTATTAGCTTACTTAATTTAAAGTTAAATTAAAAATTTGAGGAAGTTGTGAGGAGAGTCTTCAGGATTTAGAATAATCACAAATAGCCAAGAAAAATAAAGGTTGCTTTATCCTAAAAATACGCTCATAATCATTAAAATTGACAAATTCTGATCGAATGCTTAAATAAAAATTATTTTGTTGGCGAAAGTCAAGTCCGATTTATCCTTTATTCTAAAATGAAGATGGGAAAGCCCTTTCTCATTGACCTTGAAAATTTTCTAATATCAACCTTTATCGAATTTCAACTTTCACAAACTATGAAAATCCTAGTTGTAGAAGATGACGAATTTGTTGCTCAAGCACTTAGTGCTGTACTGACTCATCGAAATTATGCAGTTGAAGTTGCTAACGATGGAGAAACGGGTTGGGAATTGGTTCAAGCTTTTGACTACGATCTAATTATTTTAGATATAACCTTACCCAAGCTAGATGGTATTAGCCTTTGCCGAAAAATTCGTTCTGGTGGGTTGTTGATTCCCATTATGCTGGTAACGGGATGCGATAGTCCTCATGAAAAAGCTACAGGTTTAGATGCTGGTGCAGATGACTATGTAGTAAAACCTTTTGAGGAAGAAGAGTTAGTTGCTCGTGTTAGAGCTTTATTGCGTCGAGGACAAATAAATTTACCTACAGTACTTGAATGGGGTAATTTGCGACTTGACCCTACTAGTTGCGAAGTTGATTATAATACAAAAAATCTATCTTTAACTCCTAAAGAATATTCATTATTAGAACTATTTTTACGTAATAGCCGCCGTGTATTTAGTTGTGGAATGATTCTAGAGCATCTGTGGTCTTATGAAGATATTCCTTCCGAAGAAGCCGTTCGTACTCATATCAAAGGATTGCGAATGAAGTTAAAAGCGGCAGATGCACCTAGTGATTTGATTGAAACTGTGTATGGTATCGGGTATCGGTTAAAGCCAATTGTAGAGAAGACACAGACAAAGCAACAAGGGAATGAGGAAGAAACATCGAGTCAAGTAACTAAAGCCCAAACTTTAGACGCTATAGCTGGAGTTTGGGAAAAATATAAAGGAAGAGTATCCGAGCAAGTAAATGTATTGTTCCAAGCAGCACAAGCACTACAAAACGGTCAATCTTTGACAAACGAACTACATTCCCAAGCAGCCGCAGAAGCTCATACACTGGCTGGTTCCCTGGGTACTTTTGGCTTTGCGAATGGTTCAAAATTAGCGCGTAAAATTGAAAATTTACTTAAAGAAAAGCAGGTTTTCGATCAAACACAAATTGCTCAATTTAACGATTGGGTAAAAGCTTTACTTACTGAAATCGATGCACCTTCTCAAACAAATGCAGTTTCTTCTAATGATACATATGAGTTAGACGAGCGTCCTTTAATTTTGGTCATTGATAGTCACGAAATACCCGAAGATTTAATCAAGAAAGCTACTGATAGAGAATTGCAAATCAAGATTGTTAATAGCATTTCTACAGCAAGACAGAAGCTTTACCAAGAACACCCAAATGTCGCAATAGTTGATGATAATATTTTAGGAGATGAAGACGGTTTAAGCTTATTCGCAGAATTTAAAAATCGTAAACCGTCAATTCCTGTAATAGTTTTAACTAAAGAAGCAGACGCAAGTACGGGAATGCCATTTTCCCACAATAGTGAAAACATCAAACTACACAAGTCTGCATCCTCAGAACAAATTTTAGAAATTGCCGCGCAATTAATTAAAAAGTCAGAAGATGCACAAGCAACCGTATTAGCTATAGATGATGACCCAAAAGTTCTAGAAGTATTGCAAAATTTGTTGAAACATTGGGGAATTACGGTTAAAACTCTTTCTGAACCGCATAAAGTTTGGGAAACCTTGGAAGAAATACAGCCCGATTTACTCATTCTAGATGTGGAAATGCCCTCCGTTAGTGGTATTAAGCTTTGTAACGAAGTCCGCAATCATTCGCGCTGGAACGAGCTACCAGTCTTGTTTTTAACGGTTCATAATGAAGCAGAAATTGTCAATCAAGTTTTTAGCGTTGGTGCAGATGATTTTGTCAGTAAGCCAATTGTAGGACCGGAATTAGTCACCCGAATTGTCAACCGTTTGGAAAGAATTAAATCCCAACAGCGGATGATCGAGGAACGGGAAAAACTTAATAACACTGAGTCGGAACGCTGGCAAAAAATATTTGAAACATCCCCTGAATGTATTAAATTAATTGCTGCTGACGGAACTTTGTTAGAAATGAATCCTGCCGGTTTCGCGATGATTGAAGCGGAGGAAACTGCAATTGGTAAAAATATTTATTCTGTAATTTCACCGCAATATCGTCAGGCTTTTGAAGATTTAAATAAAAGCGTTTGTCAGGGGAATAAGGGAACTTTAGAATTTGAAATCATCGGTTTATCAGGAAGTCACCGTATTTTAGAAACTCACGGGGTACCTTTACTTAATCCTCTTAATGGTGAATTAGTTCAATTAGCAATTACGCGAGATATCACCACGCGAAAACAAGCTGAAGCCGAAGAAGAAAGAATTAATCAATTATTAAAAATCAAAGTTGAACAACAAGCAACTGTAGCGAAATTGGGGCAGTTAGCCCTATTAAATCAAGATATATCTACTTTGATGAATGAAACTGTAGCGTTAATCGCTCAAAGTTTAGACGTTAAATTTTGTCATGTCTTGGAAATCTTACCGTCGGGTAATGCGATGCTGATGCGTGCAGGAGTTGGGTGGAATGAAGGATTATTAGGATTAGCACTACTAAGCTTCAATGATTCGGTAGCGGGTAATGCATTGATGACAAAAGAACCCATTATTATCGAGGATTTACGTCAAGAAACCAGATTTAACAGCCCTACTTTACTCGAAGAACACGGAATTATTAGCGGTGTAAGCGTACCAATTTTTAGAATTGACCGGGCTTATGGTGTCTTAGGTGTATATACTCCTTATAAACGCATCTTTAATCAAGATGACATTTATTTTTTGCAAGCCATTGCTAACGTGCTTTCGGGTGCTATCGAAAAAAATCTTACAGAAACTAATTTACGTAAAAAATCGGACGAATTAGAAAACAGAGTAGCAGAACGTACAGCAGAATTAGTGAAGATGAATGAGTGCTTGCAATTAGAATTATTAGAACGTCAGCGAGCGCAAGCGCAATTTAGTGGAATTGTAGAAATTGCCTCGGATGCAATCATTTGTATTGATAGCAATCAGTGTATTACTTTATTTAATCAAGGTGCGGAGAAAATTTTTGGCTATCCAGTTAATGAAGTACTTGGAAAACCTTTGGATTTACTTGTACCCCAACGTTCGGTAGAAGCTCACCGTCACCATGTAGCAGATTTTGGTAAGTCATCAACTCCATCTCGAAAAATGGGCGAACGTCGCGAGATTTACGGTAGACGTAAGGATGGAAGCGATTTCCCGGCTGAAGCTTCGATTTCCAAATTAAAATTAGGCACTAAGACAGTTTATACGGTTTATTTGCAAGATGTGAGCCACCGTAAACAAATTGAGCGCATGAAAGATGAGTTTGTTTCGGTAGTTTCTCACGAACTTCGCACCCCTTTAACTTCGATTCATGGTTCTTTAGGAATGCTAGCTACTGATTTAATTCCTTTGGGTTCCGAAGATAGCAAACGATTAGTGCAAATTGCTACCGATAGTACCGAACGTTTAGTAAGGCTGATTAACGATATTCTTGATATCGAGCGGATTGAATCGGGAAAAATTACAATGTCCAAGCAAATGTGTGAGGTAACTGATTTAATAACACAAGCAATAAATGTTGTTCAGCCTTTAGCTGACAAAGCACAAGTTAAACTATCAGTAGAAAATTCACCGATACTTATACGAGTAGATGGCGATCGCATTATTCAAAGTTTAACAAACTTATTTACTAACGCAATTCGATTTTCATCCGTAGGGGACACAGTTAGCTTAAAAGTTGTCGAACAAGATTCGGAAATATTATTTACAGTTAAAGATACCGGAAGCGGTATTCCCCAAGATAAACTAGAAGTTATTTTTGAGCGCTTTCAACAAGTAGATTCTTCAGATTCGCGCAACCATGAAGGTACAGGTTTAGGTTTAGCAATTTGTCATAGTATTGTAGAAATGCACGGTGGAAAAATCTGGGCTGAAAGTATTATGGGAGTTGGGAGTACGTTTTATTTCACTTTACCTATGAGAGGGAATAGGGAATAAAGCGTAATTTATTTTGTATAGTCAAGATTTATCGCCTTTTTAACAAAAGTTTTAGCAATGAAGTTAAGTAGGTCGGCAGAAATAAACAGAACTATGTAACAGAATGTAAATTAGGTCTAAACTCTTACCCCTACTGCCTTGTCATAATTACAATTTTCAAGGCGAACCTACTTACCTCTATAGCAACAATAAAAAAAGATTGGTATTAGTAATGATACAAAAAAAGATATTAGTAGTTGATAACGAAGAATATATTCAAGAAGTTACCAAAATTTGTTTACAAACCACCGCAAAGTGGCAAGTGATAACAGCAAGTTCTGGAACTGAAGCAATTAAAAAAGCTGTAACAGAAAAGCCAGATGCAATTCTTTTAGATGTAATGATGCCAGATATGGACGGTATTACCACTTTTAAATACCTAAAAGAAAACTCAATGACCAATCAGATACCAGTAATATTACTTACAGCTAAAGTACAAAATACAGACCGTATTCATTACATAGACTTAGGAATTAAAGCGGCGATCGCCAAACCTTTCAGCCCCTTAACATTAGCACAAGAAATTTCACAAATTCTTGGCTGGAACAGTGAGCAGTGAGCATTTTTTTATTTATATTTATAACTCCCGTGCTTCGATAGTTTTTCCCCTTTCCTCACAAGTTCCTCAAGTTCTTTTTCTAAATTTAAAGTATAGCGAAGAAAAAAGGTTTACTAACCTTTACTTGTTATCGGGATTGTAAGGAGCTAAATATATGTCTGAAAAAAGCTGGCATCCACTCAAAGAAATAGATACTCTACGCCATCAGATGAATAATTTGTTTGATGAACTGGTTCATAAAAATAATCCGAAAGCTGTTAATAATACTTTAAGTTCTATTCCTAAAGTTGAAAATGCGACTTGGGAACCAGCAATTGAAATTAAAGAAACCGATTCAAATCTGATTATTCAAGCCCAAGTACCTGGTATAGAACCCAAAGATTTAGATATCCATGTAACTAAAGATGCGGTTTCAATTGCTGGTGAACATCACGAACAAAAAGTCCATTACGAAAAAGGTATATATCGTTCCGAGTTTAATTACGGGCATTTTCAACGCATAGTATCTTTGCCTGTATCTGTTGAATACAACCAGGTAAAAGCCGAAATTCACAATGGTCTTTTGACGCTGAGTATACCAAAATCTCTTGAAAAATATGATGTAGTCAAGCTTGATTTAACGATGCAAGAAAGAGCGCGTGGATCAATAACTCAAAAGCGTCAACATGAAGAACATCTTGAAGAAACTATGCATTCTCGCGCAGAAAAGGAATTAGAAAATCCCAATCATGCTGAAATTACAGAAGAAACAAGATTAGGTATGAAGAAACAACGTCAGCGTAGCGAACACTTAGAAGAAACTATGCTAGAACGCACTCAAGCCGAAATTAATGCACCTTCCTCATCTACCAGTTAATAACAATCCAAAAGTATACAGGGTGTTTTTATCGGATGAGGTATTGGGGTAAGTCTGATTAATAATTTACTCATAATAAAGATAGGATAAAAATTATGAAAATCCAAAACACCCGTCCCATTCAACAAAATATATTCGTCATCTACATACTACTATTGTTAAGTTTAATTGGTAGTATCGGTTGGTTGAATTGGTTAGATATTAGAAATCCCGCTTCTACAGAAACAACTACAACCCCAACACCCGTACAAGTCAACAAAGCACTCATCTCCAAAGAAAACAATACAGTTCCAAAACCAACTATTCCATTTACAATTCCCCAACAAACAGAAAAATTAACCCCGAAAGAAAATACAGCAGCAGTACAGCAGCTACAGCCGAAAGCCTACTTATTGCAAGTTAAAGGTGAAAAAGTTAGCTTAGTCCCCCAACCAGTCGCTATTAAAGAAGGGACATCTAAGGAAGTGGCTTTGCAACAAACCTTAAACCAACTTTTTGCTCGTAATCAAAACAATCAATTTACTTCCACAATTCCCCAAGGAACAAAATTATTAGGCTTGCAAATTGATGAAACAGGAATTCATATAAATTTATCCGATGAATTCCGTTATGGTGGTGGTTCCACTTCAATGATTTATCGTGTAGCTCAAGTACTTTATACCGCCTCAAGTCTTGATTCAGAAGCTAATATTTACCTTTCTGTGGAGGGTAAATTATTAAATGAAGAAAATCCCCTTGGTGGTGAAGGATTAATTTTAGCAGAACCGCTCACAAGACAAACATTTGTCAAAGATTTTTCTATAAATTAAACAGGAGAAAAAATTTATGTCTACTGCATCCAGAGCTAAGCAAATCATTAAATCAATTGTAGAAATTCCCCAAAGATTGATTAATTTTACGACCAATGGAGTAACTAGAATTTTTAGCCCCAGCGATGATGATTATCCCAAATCGGGAGTACAACCATACGAAGGAGATCCTTCTGAAAATAGAGACCATTAAGCATTGGAAAAAACTAGCTAGAAAGCAATGAGCGGGTTAAGATTATTTCTAGCCCGCTTTATATTTCGTCTATGAAAAATTACTCAAAGCGTTTGAGTCACTTGCAGCATCTGGTCTAAAGCGACACCTATATGCAGTAATCTTCAATACGACCAGTTAACTAAATATTATTTGGAAGCATAGTCATGTTAGATATTGATGAAATGAGTTCAGAAGAAATACACGAACTCCTACACAAAATAGGATACGGTCATCTGGGCTGTATACACGAAGGCAAACCCTACGTTGTTCCAATGTATTATTATCTCCAAGATTCAGACATCTACTTATTTACAACGGTCGGCATGAAGACTCATGACATAGATGCAAATCCAGAAATCTGCCTACAGGTAGAAGAAATTCATGGTCCGCTTCATTGGCGCAGCGTGATTGTAATGGGTCGAGTCGAGCGTCTGACTGTAAAGGAAGACATTGATCGTGCAATGAAATTCATTAAAGAGCGAAATCCAGCACTTTCTCCTGCAATCAATCGAACTTGGCTCGACTCCTGGGGACGTGCGGAGGCAATTGCTATCTACCGTATTTATCAGAGCGAGATGATAGGACGTACTACTGATGGAGCTAGCAGCCTCAATAAAATTGAAAGCTTAAAGCAACTATAGATAATTATATTTCTGTTCAACATTGCCAATTTCTTTTTGTGGAGTTCTCTATAGGAAAAAGCTGAATTATGGTTGAATATGCACAGCATCTCAATACTGTAGCTGACTTATCTGAGCAAGAAGCAAACGGTTTGCCGTCTGCGACAGCGATCGCTCGGCTCAAAGATGAAGGCTACAATGAACTCCCCTCCTCGCGATCACATAATCTTTTATCGTTCGTTTGGGATACCGTTAAAGACCCGATATTCCTATTACTAGTAGGTGGTGGTATCATCTATTGGATTTTAGGCGATCTACAGGAAGCCTTGATTTTGCTGGGTTTCGTCTTCTTCATCACTGGGATTAGCCTTTACCAGGAAGGTAAGACTGAACACGCCCTAGAAGCCTTGCGCGATCTTTCCAGTCCTCGCGCCTTGGTGATTCGGGATGGGGAGCGAAAACGGATTGCAGGGCGAGAAGTTGTTCGGGGAGATGTCTTAGTTTTGGCAGAAGGCGATCGCGTTCCTGCCGATGCAATGGTGCTGTCCTGCACAAATTTATCAACCGATGAATCATTATTAACAGGTGAATCTTTACCAGTCCGTAAAATTGCTGCCGCCGGTACCGTGGAAATGGCACGTCCGGGGGGCGATGAGTTACCGTTTGTGTATTCTGGCACCTTGGTAGTTCAAGGACAGGGAATTGCTCAAGTCCAAGCGGTGGGCGCTCAAACGGAGATGGGCAAGATTGGTAAGGCTTTGCAAAAAGTCAAGCCTGAACCGACTCCTCTACAACAGGAAATGACTCGGTTGGTGAGCCGCTTATTTGGTATCGCTTTATTGTTGTGTGTGGCGATCGTCGTGATTTATGGACTGACGCGAGGAGATTGGCTCAAAGGATTTCTTGCGGGTATTACCTTAGCGATGGCAATTTTGCCAAACGAATTTCCGGTTGTCGTGACGATTTTCTTAGCATTAGGAGCTTGGCGCATTTCTCAGAAACACGTCTTAGCTCGTCGTGCTTCCGCCGTGGAAACCTTGGGTTCCGCAACGGTTCTGTGTGTGGATAAAACTGGGACGCTGACTTTAAATCAGATGGCTGTACAACAGCTATTCGCATACAACAAGGCAGAAAATCCTCACCCATATAATTTGGAATTGCATTTACGCGAGTTGCTCCCCGAAGCATTTCATGAATTAGTCGAGTTCTGCATTCTAGCCAGTCAGCGAGATCCATTTGATCCGATGGAAAAAGCATTCAAGCAATTGGGCGATACCTATCTCGCGCATACTGAACATTTGCATAACGATTGGATACTGTTACGAGAATATCCGCTCTCACCACAGCTATTGGCAATGTCTCACGTTTGGCAGTCAGATGACGGACAGCAGTATGAAATTGCAGCCAAAGGAGCGCCGGAAGCGATCGCGGATCTCTGCCATTTCACGCCCCAACAGCAGAAAATTATGGCAGCCCAAATCGGTGAAATGGCAGATCAGGGATTACGTGTCTTAGGCGTTGCCAAAGCCTCTCTTGTTGGTGCGCCACCGCCATTTTTACCGCCTCATCCGTCGCTCAATCCGAATCATTTACCTGACGAGCAACATGACTTTCCTTTTCAATTTCTCGGATTGGTGGGACTGTCCGATCCAGTGCGTCCAAATGTTGCGGCGGCGATTCAAGAATGTTACACCGCAGGTATTCGAGTAGTCATGATTACGGGTGATTATCCCGGAACGGCTCAAACTATTGCCCGTCAGATTGGATTGATGCAAATGGGAGCAATTCTCACAGGCTCAGAATTGGATATGATGAGTGACCTTGAACTCCAGGAGCGTATTCAAAGTACAAATATCTTTGCGCGAGCGGTTCCCGAACAAAAACTGCGGTTGGTTAATGCTTTGAAAGCCAAGGGTGAAGTCGTTGCCATGACTGGGGATGGTGTGAATGATGCCCCTGCTCTCAAATCTGCCCAAATCGGGATTGCGATGGGACAGCGAGGTACAGATGTTGCCCGTGAATCTGCGGCGTTAGTGTTATTAGATGATGATTTTTCGTCCATCGTGCAAGCGGTGAAAATGGGACGGCGAATTTTTGATAATCTCCGCAAAGCAATGGCATATTTGCTAGCGATTCACATTCCCATTGCTGGGATGTCTTTGATTCCAGTTTTGTTTAAGTTGCCGTTAGTATTACTTCCCGTTCACGTTGCCTTTCTACATTTAATTATTGATCCAGCTTGCTCCATCGTTTTAGAAGCCGAACCCGCAGAAGCAACGGTGATGCAGCGTCCTCCCCGCAACCCCAAAGAACCATTATTTGGCAGGAAAACGCTCTCGTTGGCACTACTGCAAGGGAGCGGAATTTTAGCGATCGCTCTCGTGATTTTTGTGGTTGCGCTCTATCGCAAACAAGGTGAACTTGATGCCCGTGCCTTAACATTTACAACGTTGATTTTGGCAAATTTAGGACTAATTTTGAGCGAAGGTTCTTCATCGCGCCTCAGCCTAAAAATACTGAAATCTCCTAATGCTGCCCTTTGGTGGGTGATTGGTGGGGGACTGGCTTTTCTAGCGATCGTGTTGTATGTCCCGTTCTTGCGTCAATTGTTTAGCTTTTCCTTTTTACACCCAATCGATCTGGCAATTTGTTTGGGCGGTGGGGCGATCGCACTGCTTTGGTTTGAACAGTTAAAGTTTCTCAATCGACCCCAACGAGCTATTAAATCTAAATTAGCAAAACCTATCTAAGAAAATATATCATGATCAACTACCCCGCCTATCTAAGAAGATGGAGGAGGTTTAACTGGTTCCGCGATCAAATTACAAATCCCATCCACAGCAATCCAAGAGTGGCAAACCATTTCTGCTCGTTGACTAACCGCAAAAGCCTAAACCGATGAATCCCCAACTCTCCACGTTTTGGAGCTTACCTACGGACCAGGTGCTTCAGCAGATGCACTCTACAACCTCCGGATTAAGCCGTCAAGATGCCAAACAACGTCTGAACGACTACGGCGCAAACAGCCTCAAACAAAAACACAAATCGAGTGGATGGATGCTGTTGCTCAATCAGTTTAAGAGTCCGATTATCTTGATTCTGATTTTTGCGGCGGTGCTATCGATTTTTCTTAAAGATGCGGCAGATGCTATCATCATTTTAGCAATTGTCCTCATCAGTGGGCTATTAGGATTTTGGCAAGAGCAAGGAGCCTCGAAAGCCGTCGAAAAATTATTAGCTTTAGTGCAAGTCAAAGCAACTGTTTTGAGAGATGGTCAATCTCAAGAAATTCCTAATGGGGAAGTAGTTCCCGGTGACATTGTGGTACTTTGTGCTGGTAAAAATATCCCGGGTGACTGTCTAGTTTTAGAATCGAAAGATTTATCGGTAAATGAAGCAGCACTTACAGGAGAAACCTATCCAATTGACAAACTAAGTGGTGTATTGCCTGCGGGTACTGGACTCAGCCAACGCACAAATTCCCTTTATATGGGAACTAATGTAATTAGTGGAACGGCGACCGCAGTAGTTATTTATACCGGAGAAGAGACTGAGTTCGGCAAAGTCTCAGAACGACTGAAACTCAGACCGAGCGAAACCGAATTTGAAAAGGGACTTAGTAAGTTTGGCTACTTTCTCATGGAAGTAACGCTAATTTTGGTCGTTCTATGACATTTCTCGGCTACCTCGCTCTTTTCGATCCGCCAAAAGCTGGCATTGCTGATACCCTCAGAGAGTTGGAACTGTTAGGAATCACCCCGAAGATGATTACCGGAGATAGCAAGGCGGTTGCAATGAGTATCATTCAACAGGTAGGACTGCCTGAACCAAAGGTTTTGACCGGACTCCACCTAGAGGAACTCAGTGATGAAGCCTTGATGCATCAAGTACAACATACAAATGTCTTTGCCGAAGTAGAGCCAAATCAAAAAGAGCGCATCATCATCGCCCTCAAAAAAGCAGGGAATGTGGTGGGATATATGGGTGACGGTATTAACGATGCATCTGCGCTTCATGCTGCGGATGTGGGCATTTCCGTAGAAAGTGCTGTGGATGTAGCCAAGGAAGCAGCTGACATTGTATTAATGGCAAAGGATTTGAATGTCCTGATCGAAGGCGTAAAGGAAGGACGGGTGACATTTGCCAACACTTTAAAATATGTATTTATGGCGACTAGCGCCAATTTTGGTAATATGTTTAGTATGGCGGGAATTTCTCTATTTCTACCCTTTTTGCCTCTGCTGCCCAGTCAAATTTTGCTGACGAACCTATTAACCGATTTCCCAGAATTGACGATCGCAACAGATCGGGTAGACAAGGAGCTAGTCAACAAACCTCGGCGGATGGATATCAAGTTTATCCGCAACTTCATGATTGTGTTTGGTTTGCTGAGTTCAATATTTGATTATCTCACATTTGGGGCGCTGCTGTTGCTGCTGCACGCTCAACCAGGACAGTTTAGAACAGGCTGGTTTTTGGAGTCTGTAATCTCCGCTTCCCTGGTTGTGCTAGTTGTTCGTACCCGGCAATCCATTTTCAACAGTAAGCCAGGAAAATACTTGTTGAGGGCAACCTTGACAACTATCGGAGTGACAATAATTATTCCCTGGACACCATTAGCAACTCTGTTCGGATTTCAACCATTGCCCTGGCATTTTGTGCTGGGTCTGGCTGCGATCGTGTTGTTTTACGTGACTGCTGCCGAGAATGTGAAACAAGTATTTTACAATCACGTAAAATTTTAGTATTTCTCAATACCTTCGCCATATCGCTGGATTCTTGCATTAGATGCTGCCCCGCTACAACTCTTTGAGTGTGGTTATCGTAAGCACTTTTCCCTGCATAGGGTAAGTAACTGAAGCACGAGCTTCCTTAATTTGCAACAATAAAGCATCCTTATCTCCCACTCACCAGAAGGGCAACACCACAACGGGTGCCGACACTGCCAACTCCTACCACTTTCATCGCTACATCAATAATGTGATTTAACTGCTGATGATGTAATTTTAGCAGCAGCCGTGATAGAGTTTACCCGTTTTTGGCTCATGCATTAACTGGTTTCCAGTCGGAGGCTGGGAACCCATGACCAGAGGCTCTGCCTCCACTTGAAAGCCAACACAAAAACTGTATGAACTTGAAATATCCACCTTAATGTGGGGCGTGCTGTAGGTTTTCCTAATTGGTTATACAGCACAATACTGGAAAACTTGGCGAATTAATCCTGCTGCGAAAAATTTAGGCTATGAACAAATTCCATTGACGATTGCTCAAGAATTTACAAATAATCTAGCCTCCGATGTCGGAAATCATAATCTTCAAAATAGTTTATTGTTTTATTTTAAGGACAACAATTCCAATAGACATCTCCGAAAATAACCAAACTCTTACTATAACTACCTTTTAAATTGCGATAGCGTTCGCGTAAGCGTGTCCCCTTGGGACTCAGCGCTGCTGCAAGCAGAACACCTAACCGCAAAGGTAGTTACTTTATACACAGGAATAGGTGTTTGATACATTTCCTATTAATAACTAGCAAAAAGATAGTATATATTTTTATTATTTTCTTCTTAATACATTAAGTTTTATCATAGCTATAAAATAAATGTACCTATCCGTAATCTCACAAGCCCACAAATAGTCATAATTATCTGTTCATACTTTTTTGAATTTAATCTAAATCTTTCTTTAACTACTCTATAAATTTTTATTACTCGAATTAAGTGTTCTACAAAAATGCGTTCAGATGCTAGCTCTTTATTTTTTTGTTTATCTTCAGTAGTTAATTCTTTATTGTAGGGTTTCTTTTTAGGAGTTTTTATTGATTTTCCTCCTTGATATGCTTGATCACCATGAAATTTTTGTTTTACATCAAATCTGTTTTGGCTTTCATTAAACATACTAATATCGCTTTTCGGACCGGGTTCTCCTGCAACTATATCAACAATATCTTTTCCTGAAGGTAAAACGATTAATTGACTTTTCATAGTATGATTTACTTTCTTGCCTGAATAATATTTTTTTTGTTCTTCATACTCCCCAGGTCTAACAAGAGGGCTGCTCGTAGCTATCTACTATCAACTCATACTCTGTTAAATTTTCTTTAACAATCTCGCTGTCACTGGAGTTTTTTTTACCTCGCTCCGAGTTGACAAACTGTACCGTTTCCCCAGTAAAAGAAGTAATTCCACTATCGCTATAAACTAAACTAATACCATTTGCTGCAACCTGCTCGGTAATTCCTTTATCGCTATCAATTAAATATTTTGTACCATCAGCAGCACTAAGCGTAAAGGAAGCTCCCTCAAAATCCCCACTTCCTGGGTTATAAGCTATCCCAGTATTTAACTGATATAAACGATTTCCGCTCCTAGTTAACTTAGCATCAACAGAATTCAAAGTATAGTTAACACCAGCATCCGCAACCCAAGCGGGGGTGTAATAAGTTAAACCAGGGATTTGCTGAAGAAGCGGAGTAAAGGTAAATCCGACACGCTCCCCAGTAGGTGTGGTGAGGTACAATCTCGTTCCCACACGGAAGGGTTCGTATACTCCCAAATCTTCTCTTCCCGTCAGCGGTACGTTAGTTTGAATATTGGTATCGGTGCTGAATCTCCAGGTGTTATCTAAAGAATTGTAGGTACGAGTGAGATTGAGGGGGAGAGAGGAGAAATTGTACGTTAAATCGGTTTCGCTGCGGGTATAAGCGGTTTTTGCGGTACTATTAACTTCGACAACGGTTTGTGTACTATTTGTACGTCCGCTGATATCAGTTGCAGTTAATCGTAATTGATGGAAACCGTTATTTAATTTATTGGGGTCAATTTGGGTGAGGATATTATTATCAACTGTATTATCCCCGGTGGCGATCGCCTTATAGTTCATTTCCCCAAAATCAGCTATCTCCAACAACCAATTATCAAGATTAACGTCAGATACCTGACCAACAATATTAGTAATATTACTTATAATATTCGCATTGATAGCAGGAGCTAACTTAACAATCGGAGCATCGTTATCGAGAGGATTGCGTACCTTAATTACCGTAGAAGCATTACCAACTCTACCATCCGCATCAGTCGCAACAGCAACTATTTCAACTTTACCAGGAGATGTAGGAGTAAACTTAAATCTGCCAAATCGATCAACTGCTACTTCTTCTCCATTAACTTTAGCGGTAATATTCGCAATATCCGCAAAACTATCAGCAAAAGCTGTTATCGTAACGCTTTGATTCGGTATAACCGGGAAACTCGGAGTTAAATCGAGATTTACGGTGGGATTCGTAGCTGTGAGAGCAACTTTAATTAACGCATTTTCTGTAACAGTACTTATTCCATCACTAACAGAGAAATTAATGCTGTAATCATCAACCTGTCCCGGATTTGGTGTCCAGTTGAATTCCCCAGTTTGTACATTTAAGGTCGCACCTTCTGGTAAAATGTCAGCACTGTAAGTTAATTGTGTATTGCTATCTGGGTCAGAACCATCAAGGATAAAGTTCATATTTTCTCCTAATGCGATCGCACGGTTGGATACTTTAAGAAGTGGATTGCGATTGGTATCGCTAATCAGGACATTAACATCTCGTTTACCAATTGCTCCAAATGCATCGATCGCTTCAAAGGTAAATTTATATTGTCCGCTTTGATTGTAAGTAGGTTTCCAGTTAAATTCTCCGGTGCGGGTATCGAATGATGCACCTGTTGGCAGGTTATCAACCGAGTAAATAGCTTTTTCAAAGTCGTAATCAACAGCGTTGACATTGAATTTCACCTCGGAGTTTTCTCTACCAACTTGGGTGGGTAAAGGAATGATTACGGGTGAACGATTGGTGTTTTCTACTTCGATATATAAGGTTTGGGTAGAAGAAAAATTTCCATCGGTAGCGGTGATGGTAATGTTATCGTAAATTCCAGATTGGGTGTAATTTGGTGTCCATTTGAGTAAACCCGTCTCTGGATTCAAGTCAGCATTTTGCGGGAGATTTGTAGCGGTATAGGTAAGTTTATCACCGTCGGAATCTGTTGCTTGTAATTGTAATTCTAAAGTTTCTGCTTCTTTGAGAGTTAAGTTAGGAACTGGGGATAAGTTGGGAGCGGTATTATTATTACGGACAACTATATTAAAGGTTTGAGTGTCGCTGAATATTTCATTGACGTTACCATTTCCGCTATCGGTAACTTGAATGGTGACGGGATAGGTGATATCTATATTATCCGTTGTTGGAAGAAACGAGAAACTTGCTGTACCGTATTTGGTATTTGGAACAAAAGTAGCTCCCGTTGGTATTCCTTGAATATCAAAGGTTAAATTATCTTGATTATTATCTCCCACAATTAAATCAAATTTGAGAGTTTCACCAACAACCGCTACCTTATCACCGATATATTTAATTTGTGCAGCATCGTTTGTTCCTCCAACGGTGATATTAAAGGTTTTTTCTGTGTAAAGCGGGGTTTCTTCGTCGCTGCGGATTTCTTCTACTATTAAGGTAAAGCTATAGCTACCGCTAATATCCTTATTTGTCGGGGAAACTCTAATTAAAGCAGTACCATCCCCGTTATCGACAAAGTTGATAAATTCTGGAATGGAAAACCCAGCTTCCCTTTCTCTTACTAAACTAAAGCGTAAATTATCATTTTCTGCATCGGTTGCTGTAATTATAAATTCTGTGGATTCCCCTTTGAGTACCGATAGATTCTCGCAACAATTATTAACTCAGTGTAAATACTGCCAAAAAAGTTTTTTAGTACGTTTTTATAACTTCATATATTATCTCACTTTTCGTCAACAACTAAAATTTTTAGTTAGTTAAGGGAAATTGAAAAATAAATATCCAGCTTTTAGAAGGAACCATCTGGGTATTTTATTAGTTGAAAGTGTTTTATTTGTTATTCCTCTTCTGCTTTTCTGCTAATAACATTTCTTCGTATTCTTGGGTAGATTTAAGCTTTTCTATAAGCTTTTTCCTGTGAGCGCGTAATTTTTCAAGTTGTGATTCGATATAGTCGGTTTCAAGGAACTCTTTTACAGCTAGTCGTTGTTTTTCAGCAGAAGGAAAACGACCTACAAATGCACTCGATTCTAATTCATCCATTCGTTTCCATCTTGCAACTTGTTCTGGTGTAGGTTGATACTTTTGTAATTTTTGTGACATAAATTTAATCCTTTTTTATTTTAATCAAAACTAGCGGATTCCCTTTTTTGTTCGAGGTCAAGAAGAAACATTGATGCTTCATTATAAGTTAGTATCATATCTCCAGAAATATCTGTTTCTATAAATCCTATATCTTGATAAAATTTTATAGCGCCTGGAATTGGAATTAATTTTAATATGTTAGGCAAACCTTGTTGTCGGCTTTCAATTATTATACCTTCAATTAACGATGTTGCTGCACCCTTCCTTTTCTCTGCCAGCGGATACTCAATTGTATTCCAGGGACTATTTGTTATACTTTCTATTTCTAGGCAATTTATTAGTTCTTCATCTAATAAGATTGATGTTTCTTGAATCCTACAAACAGCGGCTAATAAACCTTGATCGTCTATTACACCTCTAATTAATTGCTCTTTCTCAAAAATATCACTGGCTATTTCTCTTATTTTGTAAATACATCTATAGAAGTTTGTATCAATATAATTTTCTTCATTACCTTGATAATAAGTATCAACGTATTCCCTTATTTTATTTTCCCAAACAATTAAACCTTGTTGCAATTCTGTTGTCGCACCAATAATGTATCTAAATTCGTTCATTCTTTTAGTAAAAAAAATCGCCTATTTCTTATTTTATAATATATGTAGCTTAATTTTTAAATACTTTTAATATTAAAAAATTTATTTAAACGACAAATATTTATTAGTTAAGAAATGCCGCTTTTTCTATTTCCAGTAACTATGAGAAAATCATTAAGAATAAAAAGACCTGTTGAGAAAAATTGAAATACCTGAGCCACTCCGTACACTCTTCGTGACGCGGGTTTGGGCATTAATTTTAGCAAATCTTCCTTATTGACTATTTGCCTATTAGCACTTTCCTTTGTCCCTCCAACGGTAATATTAATTAAGTTTTTATCGATGTCGGACGCAATCTCAGGAAGAAACAGTTCGAGAAATTCGATGAAAAACGTAGAAATCAATTCTTTAAATAAGCGGTCGTGGTTAATAGCCATAATACTTGAATAAGCAGTGTTTTGTTATCGTATAATTGAATTAAACATTAAGATAAAATAACATCATTTGAGCAACGCACACCGCCATCGTCCATCAATAAAAGCGCTTCTGTTCGCAATCGATTACCAACCCATTCCAATTCAATAGGATTCGTAATTGATGCATCCGCTATCAATTGCGGTAAATTGGATAACCACTTTTTATAATATGTCCCTGAATAACCAATTATTACCGCTAAAGCTTTACTATTCCTTTTCGTAATATCAGTGAAAACTTTCCATTGCTCGGAAATAGGTACGCTCGCACAAAAATTCACAATCGATGCAACCAATTCTTCTACTTGTTTAAACTCTTCTGAACCAATATGCATAATATTTTCGACAACACCTAACAAATTAGCGCTTAGTAATGCCGTCTCTTGAGTTGCTGCTGAATTGAAAATTATATTGTCTGAAAAAACTGCATAGTTTTCTGATACAGACTTGGAAACAAGCTGTTCGTCAAGGTAATTGCCGATTTCAGCATCACCACTGTCTTGACTTTCTGTCTGATGACTTTCATTAGTCGAGGATGTATCGGTTTCTACATCATCTTTCTGCTGGCTATCGGATACCACTAAACGTCCTTCAATAAATGCCTGTCGTAGCGCTACAGCTTCGGCAACTATTTGTTGAGCGCTTTTACCTTCGGAGTCCATCATGTGCTGTAAAGCCACACCAGTCACTTCATCATCAATCGGTGGTACCTGACAATATCTTTTACCATTGCGATCGCGTCGCCATATAGTTGGTTTTTCTGGTTTACTCGTTCTAGGCTTGCGAGAAAGTTTGATTAGTTCGCGTACCTTTTCCTGAGTGATAGAGCCGATATCAAGAAGCTGCTCGATCACATTCGCGTATTTTTTATTTTGTTTGGAAAGCCCGAATAAGGTATCAGGTTCGATTTCGGCTAAGTCTAGGGGTGAGAATTTCTCGAAGGTTTGAGCAACTTTGAGATATTTCTTATCTTCCTTCTCCCATCCCCACTCTCGGAGTAATTGCTTATATGCCTTGCCCGATAATTCTAGTTTCTGTTTTGCCAGGTAGAAAGCGTTGTGCAAAATATTGCTCGTTGCTTTACCTAGAGATTCAGGTAAGTTATGTTTTTTTGGAATTGTAGTGATGACCATTGGTGATTCCCCAGTTTTTTTTGAAGCGAACAAGAACCAGCCATTTCCGCAAAGGAAACGACTGAAAAAATCTATGCGGTAACGAATGCGTTCATTTCAACGATGAACATGACTGCATCTTTACTATTTTCAAAGTGCGGCTTCAGTGGATAACTATATGGCTGAGATATCCATAAATCGTTGGCTACATCTCGTTGGAAGGTTCTTAGTAATCGCCCAGAATGCCACACTCGGCGGTATATTTCATCTTCAACAGAATCTACTTCTACGCTTCCAATAATTAACTGTTTGCTCTGCTTCTCAAGAAGTTGTTCGACTTGAAACTGATTCTCATCGCTACAACTTGAATGTAGTAGACAACGGGTATTCGATTGCACTATACTTGGATCAAACATATTTAAATTCTCCATCCAGAGGATTTAGCAGAAGCAGACGCGATTCCGCCAAGAATTAGAGCGCCTGCTTTTGCTTTTGTTTCACTTACGTAAATATATAACGAAGTGAACAATAGTGTCAAGGGGGTGTTGAACTTTTTTTATAATTAAGTAGTGTTAAAATGTCGTGTAAATGAAGCACTGTACAGCTATGAGTAAGACAAAAGACGTTGGAGTTTTGTTAGAAGATGTTACGGTAGATACCCCACTACCAAAAGCGAAATCGTATAGAGTCAGTTACCAAGGACAAATTTTTCGTTGTAGAGAATATAATTCAAGAGGTAACAAATATTTTTACTTGGAAAAAAATCATCAGTATAAAAAGCTAACTCAATTTCTTGGCAAGCCAGAAGAGTTGAATGCCGTATTAATAAAAGAAGCAGCGGTAAAAATACTCTTATTGATGCAAAAACGCTCTTCAGAGTTTGAAGCAGAGGTAGAGACTGAAAAAGACCTTCGTACTTTGGTTATGGAATTGCAAGCAGAAGTAGCACGCTTAAGTAAAAAGGTGGATTCTTTACAAGCTGGATGAGAAGGCTAATAAAATAGTTCTTCACTAAGTTATGTTGACAATCAAAGATTAGTTGAAACAGTTCTGCTACTTTCCTTATTTACAATTCTTCAGTATGATGAAAAATCCCAAGAGATTTATCTATAGCATCAACAGTTCTTGCAAATCAAGGAATCTTCTTAACAAGAAATCTGCAAGATTTTGAGAAAGTTCCAGGTTTTACTATCTAAGATTGCTCAAGTTAGCTTTTTATAAAAAATCGTCATGAAAATGCCAATCTTTCAAGTCTGGTCGTAATTTTTAATATTTTATGGTACTTTCTTCCTTCTCAGATCACAAAGCCGTATAAACGACATTCAATTAAGTCAAATTTGAGAGTACAAAATCTGGGTTATCAGCATCAAAAGCAAATGCATTGAAGCGTAACTGCTCTCCTTGGTGCTTGTCATGCAGTCCTTAAAGACCTAGCTTTCTTTGCCGTCGTGTTGGATGTTGAGTAGTGCGTCGGTTTGAGTAAATTCGGAGGTTATTCCTGCTAGGGGTGTAAAGGTGTTGATGTTGAGAAGGGCGACTTCAATGCTCTACATGAGTTATCTTGAATCATTTCAAGCATTTATTATTAATTTTGTAAGGGAGGATCGATCGCAAGGTAATGTAACTATGAAAGTGCTACCTTTCCCAATTTCACTTTCCACGTTTAAACTACCATGATGTGACAATACAATTGCTTGTGCGATCGCCAATCCTAACCCCGAACCTCCAGTATGACGAGAGCGATCGCTATTAACTCGATAAAAGCGGTCAAAGACATGAGACAATTCATTCTTGGCAATACCAATACCAGTATCTTGTACTCGAATCTCAGTATCCGAATCATAACTATCTAAAATAACTGTGACTTCCCCACCAGGTAAAGTATATTGAATTGCATTCACAATCAAATTAGAAAATAAACGATAAAGCTGTTCGGAATTACCAATAATCTTTATATCTTTATGCACGCGAATTTCAGAATTAAGAATTACTTTAGCCGAAATTGCCATAGCTGCAAATTCTTCTACCAAGTCGGTAATAATATCATTTAAAGAACACAATTCCCCCTGCACGGAGATAGATTGTCTATCGAAGCGAGAAAGCATTAATAAATCTACAACTAAACTGCTAAGTCGATAATTTTGACGTTTGATAGTTCCAAGAATGTCCCATGCTTCTTTAATATCTAAATCTGGCATTAATAACGCTGATTCTATTGTTGCTTGCGTCGCGGCTAAAGGTGTTCTTAACTCATGTGCGGCATCGGCTGTAAATTGCTGAATTTGTCTGTAAGATTGATAAATTGGTCGCATTGCTAAACCTGCCAACCACCAGCTAGCAACAGCAACCATCATCATTGAAATTGGTAATCCTACTACCAAACTTAATTTAACCGCATCCATATAGCTGTTAACGTCGGCAATATTTCTTCCTACTTGTAAATATCCCCAATCGCGATTATCTGTAGTGTGTAAAATTAATGACATTTGATGGTAAAAACTACCAGCATCATCTTGAATAGTTTGCCAAAGTTTCGTGTTCAAATCTGAAGATTCCGTTTGAGGTAACGAACCAGAAATAGCAATCAAACGTGTCGATTTATCAAATAAACGCACGTAATAACTTTGATGAATTGCATTTAATATATGGCGTTGAGAAGTCGCTCGATTCGATATACAACCCGTTTCAACGACACAAAGATTTGGTAAAATTTCTTTTACAATTGGCTCTAATTTTCCCGGTTGTCTTAGCTTTAGTTCTAAATTATTATGTAAAGATTTAGCAACGAATTCTAATTCTCTATCCAAGGCTACCGTATGGGCATGAGATACTGCCGTGTAGAAACCGATGCCGCATACAGTTAAAATTAAACCCATGACAATGGCATACCAAAGTGCCAAACGAATCCGGGTACCTTGAAACAGTTTATTTTGATTCATGCTTATAACTAATTCTTAAAATTAAAGCGATATCCCATACCATGCAAAGTTTCAATTGGATTTCCACAGCCACTCGAAGCTAATTTACGTCGTAACAAACGTACCTGTGCTGCAACTACATTGCTACTCGATTCTGCACTTGCTTCCCAAAGTTGGTTGCGAATTTGTTCGGTTGTAAGAATTTGATTTGGATGCTTCATAAAATATTCTAGTAATTGAAATTCTTTGTTAGTCAAAGACATTTCTTGTTTATCTTCCGAAGCATTTTGATTAATAATTGTATTATTGCCGTAATCTAATGTTAAATTGCCCATCATTAATTTTTGGGGTTGAAACTGAGGTACCCTTCTTTGTAAAGCCCGCAACCTTGCTAATAATTCCTCCATTCCAAAAGGTTTAACTAAGTAATCGTCTGCACCCGCATCCAAACCAGCCACCTTATCTTCCATACTATCTTTAGCTGTTAGCATTAAAACTGGCATCGCATTTTGATTTTGACGCAATTTTTTACACAGTTCCAATCCTGACATTCCAGGGAGCAGCCAATCAAAAATACCGATGGTATATTCCGTCCATCGATCTTCTAAATATCCCCATGCTTCATTTCCATCCATAACCCAGTCAACTAAATATTTTTGCGCTTGTAAAACTCGCTTAATGGCTGCACCTAAATCCGGTTCGTCTTCTACTAATAACACTCTCATAACAAAGTAATTCGTTGACTGTAACAAACTTCACTCTAAAAATAGATTGACATAAATTTATGAAATCAAGATGAAAACTAAAGTGAGATCGTGTTCGCTTAAAACTTATCATATCTGTGAGGATAGGTAATTGGTAATTCGTAATGGGTAATAAAAAATTATTAACATTTGGGTCATATAGTAAGTAATTAGCCCTCTGAATGTGTCAATCAAATTCTCTATCCTCTTGCTGATTAAAAGCTTAAGAAATCTAAATATTAGTTCAGAGTAGTCATTGTAATACCTGATATTGTGAAGTAAGAATAACTACATTTTTCTGTACGTTAAGTTCCGTAGGGAATCAGTTTGCGAAAAAAACTTAGTCAGTAAAAAAGACTGAAGGGGAATGGAGAGCAATGGGAGTTTTAATAATTTATCCTTACTTATAATTCTTTGACCGATGAAAAAAAATAGCATATTCCAAAATTGGAAACAAAGAGTTAGAAAGCTTAAACAAGAAACCTCTGCTCTTTATTACGCCAGCAAAGACCCAAGAACACCTTGGTATGCTAAATTTCTTGCTATCTGTGTAGTTGCTTATCTACTTAGTCCGATTGATTTGATTCCGGATGTAATTCCTATACTGGGTTATTTGGATGATTTGGTATTGATACCGTTAGGAATTTTTTTACTTTTGAAGTTAATACCTAAAACTGTAATGGATGAATCTCGCCAAAAGGCAAAAGTAATTGAGAATATACCAAACAGCAAATTTATCACAATAATTATAGTTTGCATCTGGATATTTACCGGAATGCTAACAGTTTTTTTGGTTTATAGTTTGTACCAAAACAGTAAAAAATCATTTTAGTGATTAATGCTCATGTTGTTTCACCTTCCAATTAAATTATTGTTGAAAATGAAATTTATCGAGACTAAAACATTCGATTAAAACTGAAGTATGCGAAGCGGCTAAAGAATGGATTCTAAATCATATTTGTTTTATTTTTATGATCATTTTATGAAAATTTACAAAATGTAGATATAAATCTTCCTAACTTCTTGACATTTAAGCTTTATTGTGAAAAACAAACTGAATTCAACACTATAAAATTGTTTTACCATAAACTAATATGCTTGATTTTGTTGACAAGAAGGTAAAAGCTGAAACCATGAAAATCCTAATTGTGGAAGATGATAGTCGAATAGCTAAACCGCTAGCTGAGGATTTAAGACACCAACATCATGCAGTTGATATTGCTGCTGATGGAATAGAAGGATGGGATTATGCTCAATCAACTGAGTATGACTTAATATTATTAGATTTGATGTTACCGCGCTTGGATGGTATTAGTCTTTGCAAAAGATTGCGGGCAAAAAAATCCAATGCTTTGATTTTGATGCTAACAGCAAAAGATACTACCAGCGATAAAGTAATTGGACTCGATGCAGGAGCAGATGATTATCTAATAAAACCGTTTGAATTAGAAGAATTAGCTGCACGTATTCGCGCTTTATCCCGGAGAACTCCAGAAGTTAAATCATCAATTTTAACTCACGGGAAACTGCAACTCGAACCCAATAAGAACGAAGTTATTTATGCGGATAATCCGATAATTTTAACGCCTAAAGAATACTTAATTTTAGAATACTTTTTGCGTCATCCTCAACAAGTTTTAACTCGTGCGGCGATTCTTGATAAACTTTGGGAAATTGATAAATGTTCTGGAGAAGGAACAGTTAAAACTCATATTACTAATTTACGTAGTAAACTTAGAGCCGCAGGGAGTTCGGATAATTTGATTGAAACAGTTTATGGTATGGGTTATCGTCTGAATGCAATTGATTATTAAAACAGGAATTAGGTATTATAAATTCCTTGAAAATTATGTTTAAAAAAATTCGCGATCGCCTACTTTTATCTAACTTAATTGTATTTGCAGCTATTCTCGCAGGATTTTCTATTGTTGTGCGAGTTGTTTTTGTTCGCAGTTTTAATCGGCAATTCACAGATAAGCTTGTTGCTTTAGGACAAGGTGTGACTGTAGATGCAGAGTTAAAAACCGGAAAATTAGAAATTGATGAACATTGGCAAGTCAGAGATTTGGCTGCTCGTAAAGGTGGTTTACAGTGGTTTGATACGCAAGGTAATTTACTCAAACAGCAGGGTAAATATATCGTAAATTTACCTTTGAATCCAAATACAATCGTAGACGTTCAAACAGATGAAGAAAGAGGAATTAAAGCAGTAACTTTACCGATACTAGATAATCAAATTCAACAAAAAATTGGTTATGTCAGAGTCAGTCAATCTCTAGAAGAATTTAATGAAACTATCCAAAAATTAGATTTGGGCTTGGTTTCTGGTGTTGTTTTCGCTTTAATTTTAAGTGGAATTGGGGGATTATGGCTCAACCGTCAAGCAATGCAGCCAATTGAAGAAAGTTTTAAACGTCTCAAGCAATTTACCGCTGACGCAAGTCATGAGTTACGCAATCCTTTAATGGCAATTAAAAGTAATACCGCAGTTGCTTTAAAGTATCCCCAAGGAATGAGAAATATTGATCGAGAAAAATTTACCGCTATTGCCAGCGCTACTAATCAAATGACTCAGTTAACTGAGGATTTATTGCTTTTAAGCCGCACTGATAAAGTTACCGATAATGAACAAAAAACTGTTAATTTGACTAGTATTATATCTAATTTAATCCAATTATATCAACCTCAAGCACAAGTTAAAAACATAGATTTACAAGTAGAAAATAAAAATAATTTGTTATTGCTTGGAGATGCAAAACAATTGAGTCGAGCGTTAGGTAATATTATTCAAAATGCGATTTACTATACTGATTCTAGTGGAAAAGTCAAAGTTACAGCTACGCGGATTGCTTGTTTTGTTCAAGTAATAGTTAGAGATACAGGTGTAGGTATTGCACCAGAAAATTTACAGCTAATTTTTGAGCGTTTTTGGCGTTCCGATCAAGCTCGTTCTTATGAGTCAGGTGGTTCTGGTTTAGGTTTAGCAATTTCTCAAGCAATTGTGCAGAATCATGGGGGTTCGATTACTGTTAGTAGTCAATTAAATGTTGGTAGTTATTTTACTGTACGTTTACCTACTTACCTTGAATAGATTTCATTTAATGAATATTTTGTTTGCGATGTTTGCTAATGTGATTCCATAAATACCAAAGTATAGTTAAATTTATGAAAAATACGATTAATTTTAAAAAGCTAAATTTTTTAATTAACTCAAAAATTTCCGGTGGTATACTGATACCGACTAAAGCTAATACTAACAATTTTGCACAAGATTTTTCATACCATAAACCAATAGCTTCAATAGCAGTTACAAAAGCATATATGGCAGCAACGATTGCGCTAAGAAGCTGGTTTCTTTTTAAAACTTAAGTAAATAACCAAACTCACGATTATACAAAGAAAAAGTATACTAGTTCCGGTTGTACCTAAACCATAGCCACCATTTTTAGCAGGTTGAGATAGTAAATCACCGATAGATGCTCCGAGCGGACGAGTCAAAATGTAAGCTAACCAAAATGCTAAAACTCCATTCATCTTGAAGTAATAATAACAAGCAGTTATTATTGCAATTAAACTGCCGAATACTAGTGCTGATTGTGCATAGCCTAGCTTCAAAGCCTCTGCTAAAAGGTCTCCCGTTGCCGTACCTAAAGCAAACGTAAAGAAAATAGCCATCCAGTAGAAAAGCTCTCTTTTATTTGTGTTGATGGAGTGCATAGCTAATGTCTTTTCTTTTGAATACCAAAGCGCAAAAACTACCAGCAAGACAACACTAAAAGCGATAGTTGTCGTTACTAAGCTAACTCCAAGATTATCTACCAAACTATCAGTAATCAGCGTGCCAGTGATACTCATAAAAACGACTACAATCCAGTAACTTACTGGAACATACTGCTTAAGCCTAAACTGATTCAAAAGCAAAATCACTAATACACCGCTCATAAGATAAGATGTTAGGGTTAAACCAAGGTTCAGGGTTACTGATAGAAAATCTGCCGCAGTTTCACCTACCGTCGTTGCTAGAATCTTGACAATCCAGAAATAAATTGTCACTTCTGGAACTCTGCTTAATATTTTTTGCATAATATATTATATATTTCTCCTACTTTATTTTTTCAAAACAATACTGTGATGCTTGCCTTGCTTGCCAGGAACTCTTATCTATATCTAACAGTTGGAGAGCGAAATATAGATTATAGTTTGTGAACAAATATTGGATCTAAAAGTGTACAACAGTGGATATTAGTCCAATATTTAATCGCTACGATTGCAGTACCGGGATTAGCTTTCAGCAAAGCTCTATTGAAATCTGCTTTTTTCTCCGATAATTGATTTGCTAAGGTGAAAGGGTCGAGTAAATTTTTAAACATTACCTCTTCCCTGCCAAAATACTGTATCAGTTGATTTGGATTATTAACTGCTATCAATACCGTATCTAATGGTGTAATCAAACTAAATTCAGAATAGCTATCAACTTCGAGTTTTACAAAAGCTGGTAAGTTATGTTGAGCGTAATAAGAAATTATCAGATCAATTTCTTTGTAGATACGTGATATTAAGATGTCAGAGATTTTCACCGTTAGTTAAAACTGAGATGGATATAAAAACAAGAATTAAGAAAGGGTTTTGAGAACAAGAAATAAATAAATTACTTATCTCAAGACCCGTTAATTGGTGTGAGTGAGAAAAATTATCTGTGACGGACTCTAGTTACAGACTATTGCTTTTGATTTTCATTATCGGGAACTTGAATACTGCTGCGAGGTCGATTGGCTTCTGCTGCATCGTTCGCTTCTTGGTTTTGATTTTCGGTTTCTAGAATCTTTGCGTTACCCGCATCAACCATTACTTCTTTGTTTCCAATATCTACCTTATAAACTAAATTGCCATCTTCGTTTTCTAATTCCACTTTTTTAGCCTTTCCTCCTAAAGCAGTTTCTGCCGCTTGCTGAGCTTGTTGAGAAGTAATTTTTGCTAAAGATTGATATTTAGCAGCTTCTTGTTTTTCTTCTGCATCGTCATTTGTTTCACCATCACCGTCGCTGGCTTCAGCTATTTCAGTTTTTTCACTATTATTTACTGCTACGCTTTGACCAACTTGTTGCTTATTTTCAGGTGCTTCAGTAGCATCGTTCGCTTCACCGTCACCATCACTAGTTTGAGTCATACTAGTATTAGTTTGTACGGAGGGCGACTCGGTTTGTTTTGCAGACACGTTGCGAGCGAATCCAGCAAATCCTAAAGTAGTCACTAAAGCTGCTGCTAAAGCGATTCTTTTTGTTGTATTCATGATGTAATCTGTCCTTCTTTTCCTTGATGATTTAACTGTAGATATAAATAGTTAAGAACTTGGAAAGAATCTGATGAAATATATCAAAAATATTAAAAATAAAATAAGTTGCCTCTACTGTATCAGTTAATGTTGAATTTAAAGACTTTAAGAGTGAATAGTAAAAAAAGTGAAACTAATAAATTATTTGATAACCGAAACCCTGTAAATATCTCCGCAGCGCTACCTTTAAAAATCTAGATGCATACCCGGATTTAGTAACGACATAAAAAGTATTATTCATATTCCCATCTTGCCAAGTTCTTGACTTTTCTTCTATACGATAAAGCTGTAAGTCCAGATAAAGTATAAAAACCGACAATAAGTATTAATAAAAAAATGAATAAAGTTGCAAAAGTCACGATTTTCTTCTGGATCATGAAGATCATCGCCACGACACTCGGTGAGACGGCAGGTGACTATATATCAATGTCTCTCGGACTGGGTTATTACGTAGCCTTTGCTGTAACGTTCGCCATCCTGGCTATTCTGCTGTTTTTTCAAATTCAATCCGACAGATATCGTCCAGCCCTTTATTGGGCGGCTATTATCGCTACAACCACAGCCGGAACTGAAGTTTCAGACCTGATGGATCGATCTCTGGGGCTGGGTTACGCAGTGGGGTCGCTAATTCTGGTAGCTGGTCTTTTGAGCGTTCTTGCTATCTGGTACTACCGAGACCGGGATCTAAGCGTTTATCCGATTGTTAGGAAAGACGCAGAAACCACCTATTGGCTAGCGATCGTGTTTTCTAATAGTTTAGGAACGGCTTTTGGTGACTTTCTGACAAGCAACTTAGGATTAAGCTATATTCAGGGCGCACTAGTTACAGGAAGCGTCATTGGTGTTGTCATTGCCCTGCACTATATATCAAATTTGAGCGATGTCTTTCTATTTTGGCTCGCATTTATATTTACGCGACCCTTCGGAGCCACCTTTGGAGATTTTCTGACCAAACCAATTAAAGATGGTGGTTTATCGCTGCCAAGAGACTATGCTTCGGCGATCGCCTTTATCCTCCTAGCATTTGTCCTGTTCTTTTCTGTGCGAAGGGAGAGAAAAAAAGTGCGTAACTCACACTCAATTGAGTGATGTGTTGAAGCAGATAGACGACTTGCTCCTTCAAAGGAACACTCTTCATCCTTGGAGGAGCAACAATTTAATTTCTTAGGAACATAGAAGTTTATTCTATTTGAGTATTCCAAATTTTAGGGAATTGTGGTACTGAAGTCAAACTGGTAAGGCGGCAATTAAGTAACAGGTATACTAATAAAAAGTTATTTTAAATTCAAGTTTTTTCACTTAGGACATTATTTTTTTCATTTCCTCCAATAGATGAAAAAGATTATTTTAAGAATTCGTAATTTGTCTCTTTTAAATCATATTGCTAATATAAAATACTGTTTAATAAATATCTTTATGAAACTTGCCTCTTAACAAACCAAACTATTATCAAAGGCATAATTATCCACTGAAGAATAGGCGTTAATCCCGTATCTAATACCGGAAGTATCGGCATAATATCAGCGTATTCCCATCTGTTAAGCACTCCAGTAGCTAGTCTTTCAAAAATAACTGTAATTACAAGACTCACTAAAATAAAAATACTTAACTGCCACCATTTTGGCTGACGAAACCAGTAACGAGATTTAGAAAAAAATGCCACAGTCCAAAAGCCAGTAAGTGCAATTAAAACATCACCAAAAGTAGCTAAAGTACAGTTTCTTGTTCTTTCCCAACAAGATAAATCGGAAAGCTGAAAAAATGGCATTTGCTGAACTTCCCAAAGAAAGTTAAGCAGAAATGCAAAAATAGCAATATTTAATTCGGGTAAATTTAACCAACTACGGTTACGGGTAAGATTTTGATGATTTGACATACAACTAGTTTACAATCTCCAAATTTCCCATCATCCCTAAATCTTCATGGTCAAGAATATGACAGTGATAAACTGTTTTGCCTGTAAAATCGCGGAAAGGAATCCGAATCCGAACGGTTTCCCCTTTACGTACTAAAACTGTATCTCTCCAAGCGCGGTAAGGTTCTGGAGTTCCGTTACGACTAATAACTTGGAAGTGATTTACATGGAGATGAAAAGGATGATCCATCGTCCCCGTGTTCACAATTTCCCAATCTTCTACTGTATTTAACTTAACTTGCGTATCGATTCGCTGATGTTCATAAGACTTACCGTTAATCAGAAAAGCCATACCCACACCCGGACGCATACCGTGATTAAATGTAAAGCTACGCACTTGTTTGGGTTCGGGTAAAGTTGGTACTGACAAAAGTTTAGTTGGTAAAGAAACTGTTTCTACAGGAGAATCGTAATTAAGAGTTGCTAAAACTGGTGATGTGTCGTTATTATCATTTCCGCCCATCATACCTCTACCGCCCATCATACCACCACCACCCATCATGCCCATTGCACCGCGATTGTAAGGCAAATTGAGCAAGCGATATTGTCCGGGTTCTTTATCACCTTTTATTAATACTTCTACTCTTTGTCCTGGAGTAAGTAACAATTCGTTTGTTTCTACAGGTTCGGCTAATGCACCTCCATCAGTAGCAATCAGATAAAAAGGATGATTTTCTAAAGAAAGTTTATAAAACCGAGAAGGTGAAGCATTGACAATTCTCCAACGTAATAACCCATTTGCAGGAATTGAAAAACTGGGGTTGGTTTTACCGTTAACTGCGATTAAATTACCTTCTCTTCCCGACATCAACGACATATGAGCCGAAGAATCAATCATTTTTCCTTCACCGTCGAGAGCGAAATCTTGTAATACCAAAAATTCTTCAATAGATGCTTTAATTTCGGGAATTTCATCCAAATCACCCCGCACTACAAATAAACCAGCCAAACCTCCAAACAATTGGTCTGCAACTAAACCGTGACGATGGGGATGATACCAGAAAGTACCAGCCGGATGATTTTTAGGAATGGTAAATTCGTAGTTGAAACTTTCTCCAGGTTTAATATTGAGAAAAACATTATCGGCATTTCCCGTAGGTGGAATATGCAGTCCGTGCTGATGTAGATTTGTTGGATTTGAAAGGTTATTAGTAAAACGAATCTGCACTTTATCCCCTGGATTAGCTTCCAAGCGCGGCGCGGGTACTTGTCCGTTGTAAGCTAATAGATATGCCTGTTTATCTCCCAATTTAACGGGACGATAACTAGCTTCTAAACTTACGGATAATAAACCATTAGTACTTTTGTGTAATTTGGGTAAATCAATTGCCTCTTTTAACGAAACTTTTTGTGAGCTTTGAGAAGAATTACTTGTCATGCAACTGGTAACGATAGCACCACCAGCACCTGCACTAGCTAGAGCGAGAAACTGACGGCGATTAATTTTTTTCATAAGAAACACCCGGAAAGCGAGAAACTCAGCGGCTTTAGCCCTTCCTAGGGAAGCGACACGAGCGATTTTAATCGCCGTGTTTTTTTTAGTTTGTATAACCATAACCATCCTTTTTGTGAATTGCTGAACAATATTTGTGACTAATCCCTTGAACTAATCCATTATTAGTCGAGATATTGAAACTGCCAGAAGTCCTGACTGCAATTCTGCCAATATATTCACCAACTTTTTTACCTGTTATCACAACGGCTTTTACAATATCTCCAGTTTGAAAACCTTTGACAAATTTGAATCTTGGAACATATCTAGAAGGAAAACCAAACTTGTCCGTCCTGCATGATTGCCTAGAACCGTGACCGTTAGCAGTAATTATCAACGGATTTACTCCTTTAATGTTAAGAATAGGGGTTGATTGACCAACACAAGCCGCATCAATCCAGTGTGTTTTATTTAGGTTTTGCTGACTACGATTAAACTTTGTTAAACCTCCTGAACCTGTTTCTACTGGTAATCCGGTTACTTTCAAAGCGTTAAACAATGCCCATCGAGTTGTGTTTACTGCTGCTGCATCAGAAGATGGTCGTAAGCAAAGTTTCAAGATTTTCTCTAATCGGGAAGGGTCTTTTTTGAGAAAGTCTTTAACGTCTTTAGTCCCTTTTTTGGTGTTACATTTTTCGCAACTTAATGCCAGATTTGTAATGGAATTACTACCTCCTTTAGCTCTTGGATGAATATGTTCTATCTGGAAAGGAACATCTTTAGCGTCACAGTAAGCACACTGTCTACTCCACTTTTCAAGTAAATATTCTCTGGTTTCGTAACCAGCCAAAGTGCCTTGTTGGTATTCTTTGCCTTGAATATCTGGGTTAGACATTAGCTGCATATCAAAGCGTACTAGCTCTTGACTAATAGCTTGAATTGGTGCGAATTTACGCAACTTCTCAACCCAAGTTTTAATATTTTCAATTCGACTCTGTAAGCTTGGAGCCAGCCAACCATCTGATCGAGTTCTGTTTAAAAATCGATGTGGACGATATCTAGTTTTTCTAGCGCGTCTACTACGTCTTAATTGTCTTCTGGATATTATTGCATCCCGAATTTTATTGCCTCTATGCTTTAATTCAGCAGCAAAAACAACAACTCCCGTCAAATCGTTGACCAATGCAATCCCTGTATGTTTTGCACCGGGGTCAACTTTTAATCGCAGTGGTGAAACTTCTGAATCTGGGTATGATTCTTTCAAAATAATAGTGAACGGGAAACGTCTAAAAATTGCTGCTTTTTTGTTTCGCAATAATTGTCGCGCTTGTGCGCTATGTATTGGGTCTAATGGTCTTTTTTCTGTATCTAATACGAGTGTTTTGGACATAAGTCCCTCCTTTCGGGTAATGTTAGCTTGTCCTAAGAGGACACGCTGCGCGAACGACAATGTTATTGGTCTGTACTTTCCGATGACACTGGCTTAACCCAATAAACCTATTTAATCAATCGGTTCTAGAGCAAGGAACTAGCTACGCATTCCTTGGTAGGTCTTGAACTCTTGCCAATAACGTAGTATGCGAAATACTTAGTCTGGTCAACTATTGTCTTGAGGGCTAGGCTAGAAGCCCAGTGTCTTCAGACCTGGGTTGTTGACCCTTTCTAATTACTCTTGAATTTAACTTCTCATACCATTTGATTAAATTCTCAATGCTAATCGTGCAGATATGGAGACGTAGCAGTGCGGGGCTCTCTACTACTTCTAACTTTCTTAGTAAGTTTGATATTCTTTGAAAATCTTGATTTCGCCGTCTTTATTAAAAGATGCGATCGCAAACGGTTGTTTCTTTGCTGCTTCCATTCCTGGGGTTCCTAAAGGCATTGCGGGTACTGCTAATCCTGCTTGCTTGGGTTTGGAAGCAACAAAACGTTTAATATCATCAGCAGGGATATGTCCTTCCATCACGTAACCGTCAATAACTGCGGTGTGACAGGATGCTAAGTTTTGAGGTACGTTATATTTCTGCTTGATTGCTTCCATATTGTCGGTTTTAATATCTATAATTTTAAAACCGTGCTTTTGCATATGTTTCACCCATTCACCACAACAGCCACAGTTCGGACTGCGATAAACCGTAACTTCTTTTACTCCCGAATATGATGGCTCTGTTTCCTTATCCCACACGCTGTTCATAGCGATTGCTTTTGAGTCGCTAGCAACGGTTTGGGTATTGTTTCCCACTCCCCCAAACCAAAAAAATGTCCCTGCTACTCCTGCAATAGTAACACCCGCGATTAGAGAAAGAAACAATTTGGAATTAGATTTAAACATTAATAAAACCTCATAATAATTTTTTTATTAAGATTAAAACTCGACTTAATTTTAAACTCTCTAGTTAGGTAGAGAGTCAACATCAAATTGAATTAATTTTGAAAAATACAAATGGTAGCAAGTAATTTCATGCTCCATTTATAAGTATTGCATCTCAAAATGAAATCAAGATGAAATTTCTTGCAATATCAGGTTGCGCCCGACGGTGGCGATCGCCCGCTACATTTATAAGCTCGCGAGAGAATATATTTCTGGTTGTAACAATCTTATATAATTTATTGGCTTAGATAACAGTGGCAATTGGACTTTTCAAAAACATTTCTTTTTTAGTCCACTGTATCCCTCGACCTTGCTGACGACCGTGAAAAACCGCCTGTCCTAAATAGGCGAAATAAACAATCGCCATTACCAAACCATCAATGGGCTGAAGTCCCTGTAACGATTTGGGCAGAGTCAAGACAGCAACTACGGCAATAATTGCCAAATACGGAATAACCTGGACGCTAACGGCTGATTTGTCAACCCGCAACAGTATTTGTTGTCGGTGACGGGCGTGGTTCTCGAAATCTTCTCCTTCTTCGGGATCGTCTTCATCTCCTAATTGCTCTCGCCTTGAAGCATAGTAAGCAGTAGTAACGAGATCTTCAGAGATGTGATGCGGGGATAACTTTCAAAGGTAGACGAACGCTAAAAGTACTACCTTTACCCAATTGACTTTGTACCTGTATTTTACCTCCGTGCGCTTGAGCAATAACTTGAGCGATCGCCAATCCCAAACCCGAACCACCACTACGACGAGAGCGAGAACTATTTACGCGATAGAAGCGGTCAAAAATTACCTGTTGCTCTTGAGGTGAAATTCCAATACCTGTATCAATTACTTCTATAACTGCATCGCCGTTGTTTTTTTTCAAAATAAGATTTATATTGCCACTAGTAGGAGTGTATTGAATGGCATTGGCAATTAAATTAGAAAGTAGGCGTAACAGTTGGTCTTCATCTCCCATAACGTACAAAGGTTGATGAGATAAAATCGAATATTCTAATTGCAAAGAAGATGCATTTGCTAAGGCTGAAAATTCTTCTATTAAATCCTCAATCAAAATATTAAGAGAGCAAGGTTGCTTTTTGGGCATGAGAGTTTGCTGTTCCAGTCGGGAAAGTAACAGTAAATCTTGCACTAATTCAACCAATCGCAGATTTTGACGTTTTACCGATGTTAGAACATCTCGCGCTTGTTGTTCGGACAGTTCAGAACTTTCGAGTACAGTTTCTACCTTGGCATTAACTGCTGCTAGGGGAGTCCGCAATTCATGGGAGACATCGGAGGTAAACTGCTGCATTTGTTTGTATGACCGATTAATCGGACGCATTGCCAAACCCGCCAACCACCAACTAGAACCACCTACTAATAGTATTGTAATTGGAAATCCAAATGCCAAAATCAATTTAAAAGCTGCCAAACGATTATCTAATTCTTTAAGACTGCGCCCTACTTGTATATAGCCCCAAAGTTGATTATTTTGGGTATGCATTGACAACGACTTTTGACTATAACGAATTCCTCGCCCGTCTTTGAGTGTTTGCCATCCTTTCGTTTGTACGCTCTGAGGTAATTCTTCTGGATCAAAGCCAGCTACAGCAATCAATTTTCCCGAAGTATCGATAAAACGAACGTAATATATTTTATCTTGATAAAAAGTACTAAAAATACCGTGTTGAGAATGAAGACGTTGAATATGGTTGGGGATTTTAGTAGTCGAACAATCGGAGTCGGGTACGCACAAATTGGGTAAAACCACTTGAAAAATCGGCTCTAAGCGTTTGGGTTGCTGTAAAGTCGGTTCAATAACGCTATATAAAGTACCCGTCACAGCTTCCAATTCGCGATCGATAGAAACCAGGTAAGCACGAATCATTACTTGGTAGATAGCGATACCGCACAGGCTCAAAAATAAACCCATAGCTGCTCCATACCAAGCTGCCAATCGCCACCGAGTTTTATTAAATACTCTAATCTGCATTGGCGGGATTAAAGCGATAACCCATACAGGGAATAGTTTCGATCAAACTATCCCAACCATACTTCGACAATTTGCGTCGCAAAAGCCGCATTTGAGCGGCTACTACATTACTCACTCGTTCCGTATCAAATGTATACAAATGATTCAAAATTTGGTCGCGAGTAACAATTACGCCAGGATGTTTCATCAAGTATTCGAGTAAGTTAAACTCCTTTTTTGTGAGAGTAATTGCCTTGATTTCGCCATTGGGATACCGACAAGTAACTGCGAAATTACCGTAATCTAAAACGATGCTACCTACTTCCAAATGCTGGGACTGAAACTGTGGTACGCGCCTTTGTAAAGCCCGCAATCTTGCCAGCAATTCTTCCATCCCAAATGGTTTTATCAAGTAATCATCCGCACCTGCATCCAAACCAGTCACTTTATCTTCCATGCTATCTCTAGCCGTTAATATCAGTACGGGTAATGGGTTGTTCCGCAGCCGTAAATACTTGCATAATTCTAAACCAGATAATCCCGGCAATAACCAGTCAAAGATTGCCAATGTGTATTTATCCGGGTTATCTTGCAAACAACTCCAAGCTTCATCTCCATCCGCAACCCAGTCAACAATATATCTTTCTTTGCTCAATTTCTGTTGAATTGATGCACCCAAATCTGGTTCATCTTCTACCAGTAAAACTTTCATAACTAGCGATCGCCTTTTTGAATAAGTCAAATTCTTAATTAACGCGCAGTCGAGCTATACCTACAGGTACTGCTTGATTGGAATCCACAAAATTTGCAAACACTTTATACAGCATTTCGCCTCTGGTGGCACGTAATTTTCTAACTTTGTTCATTTCTATAGTCAGCTTTGTTCCGGGAGGTACGGGTTCGGAAAATGTTAATGTGGCTTTTTTCTTATCATCAATATTAATCTCAGCATTGATTTTTTCTCCCGATTGGTTGGAAACATCAATATTATCATTTAGTTTTATATTATCAGGGGCTTCAATCATAATTTTTGACACACCATTACTTTGTTCAGAAATTGTGATTTTTAAGGTATGTCTAAGAGTACTCATATGGCGAATACCTTTAGGAAACTCTGAAAAATTGGTAATCCGAGCAAAATTACTAGTTACTTTTGTTGGTTGTGCAATAGCATTACCAATTGGTACGGCTATAGTTAAGATAGCGGCAGCAGAAATTAATATTTTTTTCATTTCACTTTCTCAGTTATAAATTAAGTCAATTCACTTTTACAATTGCATTCGTGAATCATGGTTATATTTAATAGTTTGCCAAACTGAAATGAAATTTCGATGAAATTTTAAGATAACTGAATATTTATTTTTATTATTGAATATGATTGCTAATATTTATATTTAATTCCTGACAATTAATCCTATTAAAGAGTGACTAGTATATTGTCAAGATTCCTATTGATGTTAAGTAAGATTTTCGACTTTTATATAACTATTCTAATACTTAATTTAGTACAAAAGATAAGAGAAGTCTTTCTTACTAATAAACTAGTAAGAATGTAGCTTCTCCCTAACGAGTTAAATACCCCAAACTCTTATTTAAGCATCTTTTATTCTGTATAAGTCCTAAACTAATACAGAATTATCTTTTGAAATTAAAGCGACCATTCACTTTTTCACCATTCACTTCAGAAATAATCGCTACTTTGTATTCTCCAGGTGCTGTTTCTGAAAGTTTACCGTGGTAATGGTTTTCACTCGCTTCATATTTGATCGGAATTGTTTTTTGTTCTCCACTAGGTAACTGAACTTGAGCCGTTATTTTGGCATCGCTGACGGTTTCGTGTTTTTCACCTTTCTCTAAGAAGAAATCGATATTGGTTCCATTCTCACTTGGTGCTGCGACAAATTCTAAATGATATTCACCCGATTCGATAATTTGACCACCACGTCCATGTTCGCCTTCTTTTTTTTGTGCTACTGTTTCTGTTGGAATCGGTGTTGTTTGTGCTACAGGTTCCGTTTTACTTGCTGCTGAATCTTCTGAATTTGCTGGTTGATTACTACTACAAGCACCTAAAAAAATTAGTCCTATACTACCTAGAATAACCGCACCTAATTTGAATGATTTCATTGTTTTTACTCCTTGATTTTTCAGTTTGAAGAATATAAGTTATTAACGCAAAGGAACACGGAGGAATTCGCGGAGGAACGCAAAGTAGTAATTTATATATTTTTTAAACTTATCTCCTTTTACTATTATTGAGAAGACTGAAATCATCATTCGCGGTAATCTCTGAAGCGATTTTGACTTGAACTGCGGATGATTTTTGTTTGGGTATCAAATACTTGCCGAATTTAATATACAAAGCTGGAAGTACCAACAAAGTTAAAGCTGTAGAAGTAAATAAGCCACCTAATACAACTATCGCTAAAGGTTGCAAAATTTCTTTACCCGCACCAGTCCCAATTACTAACGGAACCATACCTAATGCAGATGTCAAAGCTGTCATTAAAATAGCAACAAGTCTTTCAATTGAACCTCGCGAAATCACTTCCCGTAAAGGCATCCCCATTGCAAACTTGCTGTTATAGTTTTCTACTAAAAGTAAACCGTTACGTGTCGCGACACCAAACAAAGTAATAAATCCGACCATTGATGCGACTGAAAGGATACCACCACCCAAAGCTACAGACAAAACTCCTCCAACCAATGCTAAAGGTAAGTTACTCATAATGATCAAGGTTGCTGGTACTGATTTAACAGCGAAATACATTAAAACAGCAATTACAACCATTGATAAACTGCCAAATATCAGGAAATTTTGGGAAGCCCGTTGTTCCGATTCAAACTGTCCGCCATACTGAATAAAGTAGCCAGATGGTACTTGTACTTGTGCTTTAACTTTGGCACGAATTTCATCCACCACAGAACCCAAATCTCTACCAGAAACGTTTGCAGAAACAACAATTAAACGGGAAACGTTTTCTCGGTTAATGGTATTGGGACCAGTTCCGTAGTCAATTTTTGCGACTGCTGCTAAAGGTATTTTCTGTCCGTTAGGAGTATCGACAAGTAGGTTGCTAATGGTGTCTAAATTGTTGCGTGCTTCTGGTTTTAACCACACCAACAAATCAAAAAGCTGCTGTTTTTCCAATACCTGGGATACTACGCGACCATTAAGCGCGGTTTCGGTGATTTCCGATAAATCACCCACAGAAATACCGTAACGAGCCGCAGCATCGCGGTCAAACTGAATTTGCACCTGTTTTATGGGTATTTGCGGTTCTAGCTGCAAATCTACCAAACCAGGAATATCTTTCATGACAGCTTCTACTTCTTTCCCCAAGCTGCGTAACTCTTCAAGTTCAGAACCGAATATTTTTACAGCGATCGCACTTCTGACACCGGACAAAATTTCATCCATGCGGTGAGAAATAAAACCTCCAATAGTCGCTACTGAACCGGGTATTTTAGCAAATTCTTCCCTAACTTTTTCTACTGTTGCTTCCCGATCTTTCATCCCTATATCGCTAATCTCGATATCAAGGTGCGCTAAGTTGACAGGTGCAGCGTCCGCATCTCCGGGAGCGCGTCCGGAACGCATTTGCACTGATGCAATGCGGGGGTCATCTTTGAGTGCTGATTCAATTGCGTTTCCGGCTTGGTTGGTCACTTCCAAAGATGTACCGGGGTAAAGCAACATGGAATTTACTAAAGTACGTTCCTGAAATTCCGGCAAAAACACTCGTCCCAAACTCGAAAAAATTAGCATTGATGCCACAAAAGCTGCAACTGCTGTCAAAATCACCACACTGGGACGTTTGATCGAAAAATTCAACAGCGGACGGTATAATTTTTGCGACCAACGACTTACCCAAGTTTCATCATCTGGTAGTCTCTGGTTGGCTAGCAGTATGGCACACAATGCCGGAGATAAAGTCATTGCAACTAGAGTGGACGATAAAATTGATACTAAATATGCCCAACCCATCGGTGCAAAAATCCGACCTTCGACTCCACTTAAAGTAAAAATTGGCGCGAAAACTACGACAATAATTACTGTGGAAAAAATTACGCTGGTTCGTACTTCTACAGAAGTGTCGTACACCACCTGAAAAGGATGTACGGGATTTTCCGCTTGCTGGTTTTGTTGTAATCCTCGGTAGCAATTTTCCATATCAACAATAGAATCGTCAACTACCGAACCGATAGCTACTACCAATCCTCCCAAGGTCATAGTATTAATTCCTTGACCAAAGAAATTGAGAATCATCATCCCAATTAACACCGACAAAGGAATAGCACTAAGAGTAATTACGGCAGTACGCCAGTTCATTAAGAACATCAGCAAAATAATTGAAACAATTATCGTGCCATCTCTGAGAGAACTCGTAACATTTTGTATAGCATCATCAATAAAGCTTTGCTGGCGAAAAGTAACCGTATACTTCACATTGGCTGGTAAGCTGGGCTTGAGTTCTTCCATCGCCGCTTCTACAGCCCGACTGACAGTAGGAGTATCAGCTTGGGGTTGTTTATCAATCAACACTACAACCGCAGGCTGAGTATTAAAACTACCATCACCCCGCTTTAGTGCTGCACCAATTTGGACATCGGCGATATCTCTTAATAATACAGGAGTACCATCACGGGCAGTAACAACTGATTTCTGTAAATCTTCAATTGCAGTAATTCTACCGATACCGCGAATTAATAATTCTTGGTCTGGGTCAATTAAAAATCCACCAGCTGCATTATTATTAGCTTTTCTCGCGGCTGTGGTGACATCTTCTAAAGAGACATTAAAAGCTTGCAATTTGGCGGGGTCAACTAAAACTTGATATTGGCGGATATCTCCCCCATAAGTAATTAATTGAGAAATACCAGGAACTGCGAGGAGACGATTGGTGACAACTAAGTCAATAAACCGCCTTACATCCATCATGTCAGTTTTGGTTTTCCCTGCTTCCGCATCGATCGTAAAAGCATAGGTAAGTATTGTTCCGATGGGGGAACTAATCGGCGAAATTTGGGGTGGCTCAATATTTTCAGGCAGTTTTTGCGACGCTTGCTGCAATCTTTCGGTAACTAACTGACGCGCTTGGTAAATATCGGTTCCCCAATTAAATATAATTCTGACGACAGAAATTCCCACCCCAGAGGAAGAACGCACAGTTTCTACACCAGGAGTTCCATTTACAGCACTTTCAATTGGTAAAGTTACTAAAGATTCTACCTCTTCAGGTGCCAGTCCTGGTGCTTCGGTTTGAATTTCTACTTGAGGTGGAGCAAAGTTCGGAAAAACATCCAAAGGCATTTGAGTTAGGTTGTAAACTCCTAACATCATGACAATCATTGCCCCGATTACCACCAGCCACCGTTGTACAATTGACCACTTGAGAATGTTATCGATCATGATTGCAGTTTATGAATCCGATTCTATGTGACTAATTTGAGTTTTTGATTCGTGATGATTATTTTCAATTTGATTAGGATTTTGATATTGAATTTCTTCTAACTCCGGTGGTGTAATAAATTCATTACCCAACCCTCCAGCATAAGCTGCAACCATGTGGTTTTGGCTGCGACGACCAGACCAGATACCTATTGCAAAAGCACCACCAGCAACTACAGTTCCTCCCAAGCTAGCCATTAACCATAAAGGTAGGGGAAAGTTATTAGTATTAGTTTCTTGCAATTGCGAACCTTCATCTTCCGAGTGTTCGTCTTCTTTTTTATTACCACCCCGTAAAGACTGAGCGTAAAGTTGCGTAGCACGCTGGGTAACTACTGCATCCCCCTCAAATAAACCGCTGGTAACTTCGATTAAATTTCCAGAAGTTTGACCAAATTCAGCTTCAAGAGATTGAAAAGCGTTACCATTTTTGACGTAGATGATTTTTTTGCCATTGACATCCACCACAGCAGAAGTAGGAATTGCCAAAACTAACCCAGGTGTCTTATCCGTAACTACTTCCAACTCAGCAAACATTCCTGGTTTAAGTTGCCCGTTGGTATTATTAACTTCAGCTTGTACGGGTACTACTTGGGTTTCTCCTTCTACTACGGAACCAATGCGCTTAATCCTACCTGTAAAAATTTGATTGGGTACGCTAGCAACCTTTACATTCACTGGTTGACCGATTTTTACTTTATCTAAATCTTTCTCATAAATATTTGCTGTAGCAAAAACCTCGCTGTCATTAGCTATGGTCATCAACTTGCTACCCGCATCTTGAAATGATTGACCGATAGTGACTTGCCTGTCAGTAACTTGACCGCGAATAGGAGCCGTCACCGTAACCAATCCCTTTTTATTAGCAATAGCTCCTAATTGAGCTAATCGAGTTTGATAAGTAGTATTACTAAGATTAATCCGCTCTTTTGCTATCTTGACAGCCGCTTGAGCGCGTTGAACTTGATTTTCCGCTTCAATCACATCTCCGCGACGATTGGCTTTAGCGAGTTCGGCTTTAGCTTGCGCTAACTGAGTTTGAGACTCTAAAGCAGTGCGACGCGGTAAAGCACCATTAGTAGCTAATAAATTGTCTTTATTATATTTTTCTTGAGCAAATGCAACTTGACTTTGCGCTTGAGCTATTTCTGCTGTCGCGATATTTTGATAGCGACTATAATTTTGTTGAGCTAGCTTTAAATCTGCTAAAGCTTGTTGTAAATCTGCTTGACCTTGTGCTAATTTCTCTTGGGATTCAACCCGCAAATTCACGAAGTCAGGGCTAGTTAAAACAGCAACAGGTTGACCTTTCGTTACCCTTGCACCTGGTTCCACCAACAACTCAGCTACCTTTGCTCCAGAAATTGGGGTTGTTACCTCCACCTTTTGACTGGGTAAAGTTTCGATTTTACCCGTTGTTTTAATGCCAATGTCTAAACGCTGAAGTTTTACAGATTCAACTTTAATTCCCAAGCGTTTCGCGGTTTGCTCGTCTACTTCCACTTGCCCGCTTGATTCACTTCCACTTTGAAATGCACCGCTTCCGTGGTCGTGACCTGCACCTGCTAACACAGACGTTGGAGTGTTGAGTAAAAGTAAACTCAGCGTTAACGTAGAAATAAAATTCAGAATTGGTGCAGAAGTTGGGAAATAGCTGGAGATTCGCATAAACATTATCTTTTGTGAGCTGATCTCTACAGATGTTGGCATTGAATGAGATGCTCCTATAAGTACAATGAGCTACTACTAAACTTTCTTTTCCAATTCTGGCACTGTGAAATGAAAATTCGATGAAATTTTTCGCTGATTTTCTTCTAATATTTAGATTTTGCGTGATTGTTATTGTACATCTACCCAATAATCAGCAGTAACAATTTTGCCGTTACGATTGAATTGACCCCACATTTTATATTTTCCCGGTTGGGGAAAGCTAGTGATGAAATGAATCTCACCAGGGGGAGTATCTCTCAATGCATGAGCATGAATATAGTTTGCTTCAGTTAGCGGTGCTGATTGTTTCAGGATAACTAAATGTCCTTTTTCTCCTAAGTAATTTTGTAAATCGTTCGGTGGTTGGTTGCTGTTAGCATCTAATAAATTAAAAATTAAATGTACTTCTTGTCCAGCTTTAATATTAGGTTGAGATAATTTGAGGTTAGCTTTAGTATTACCAAAGGTTTTATTTGTTGCTAAATCGATTTTTGGCTTACTAGGATTTGTACCTGGAACTTGGACTGTCAAAGTTGAAACTTGTTCTGCTTTTCCAGCGACTTTGTAATCACTAAATAGTGTATAACCACCTGGTTTGGGAAAATCGGCTTGAACCTCAAAGCGTCCGTTTCCTTTGTATGTCGGATGAATGTGATTGAAAGACTCAAAGTCGTCACTGACAACAATCAGATGCATTAATTTTTCTTGGAATTTATCGAAATTAGCAATAGACTTACCTTGTCGATCTTTGATATCAATCCCTAGAGCTACAGGTGTATTAACATTAATTTTATCCGGAACAGTTAATTTAGTTGTGGCATTTGCGGCTTCCAATTTAGAATCAGAAGAATGACCACCATGACCCCCATGAGGATTTTCCTTTGTTTCAGGAGTCATAGAACCACCCATGTTATGACCTTCATGAGGATTAACATCGGCGACAGTAGTATTATTATTAACTGTCGGACTACTAGAAACTTTGCTTGCACAACCAGCAGTAATCGCAATTGAAGTAATCGCAAGTGCAGTTAAAATACGCTTCATTTTTTCTCCAGGTTGCAAATTTTATTTAAAAAACGTTATGTCTTTTTCGTTCATATCGGAATTATTCCGAATTCCTCTTCTTCCCTCTTACTCAGCGTCCTCTGCGTCTCTGCGGTTTTATTATCAAGTAATCTTCCGGAAGAAAGTAATCGACTTACTGATTAAAATTAAACCGACCGTTTACTTTTTCACTGCCAACATCTGCTGTAACTTTTACTTGGTATTGACCTACTGCACCATTTTCTAACATAGCAGTATAGTGCTTGCCGCTCGCGTCATAAGTGAAAGGAACTGTCTTTTGCGTTCCATCAGGTGACTGAATATCAGCCGTAACGTTAGCATTTGGAACTGTTTCGTGTTTATCGCCTGTTTGCAAGAATAAATCTAAATGTGTTGCATTAGCTTCTTTTTCAGGTACTAACTCTAAATGATATTTTCCAGATTCAACAACTTGTCCACCGTTGCTTTTACTATTGTGACTTGCAGCATCAGTTTTACTTACGGTTTCAGTAGTACTACCATTTGTATTGCTGCTATCAGAAGCTTGATTACTACAAGCACCTAAAAATAATAAACTTGTACTAGCTAGAACTATAAAGCCTAATTTGAGCGATCGCATTAATTTACTTCTCATTGTTAATTAGATAAAATTTCAATATTCTCGATTGGTCACTATATCTAATCTCCACGACAAAGATGAAATCAAGATGAAATTTATTTTCTTTTGTGAGGTAGTAGTCAATTTTACAAATTCCATCGCATTGACTTCTTGGTGATGAGAGATATTGGGATTGCTTCCTTAGATCGCAATGACAGTTAGGTTTTTTTCGTTGTGGGGTTTGGGGTGCGATTTGTTGAATTGATTGGAAAGTGCGATACTCACTTCTGAGTGGCTGATGCCCGAAGCGTTAATTTATTGGTGGTTTAGGATATTGCGATCGCCATAAACTACGTAACCGGACGTACCACACGAATTAGCTTCCCTTGTAATGATTCTTCTGCTGTTACAGCCTTATCGATCCGTGCTGCAAACTGCTCCCAATTCCGATTGTTGGTACAAACAATAATGCCGAAATGCTTATCATCACGACGATGCAAACTGATAAAATCATCTCTATTGATAGTTAAGATTGCCCTTTCTTGGCTGACGGCAAACGCTAACACTTGATCATCTGGTATGCTTTGGTTAGCCTTTCCTGCTTCTCGAACTGTTAAAACATCATGCCCCGAATTACGTAAATGCTCCACAACCGGAAACGGAAACTGCTCATCTGCGTAGAAACGTGCCATCTACTAGGCTACCTCATTACGCTCGATTGCCAATTCAATTTCATCGGGATGAGCTTTTGCATACACCCAAGCATTTGCTAAATCTTTAGCAGTAATACTTGGATAGCTGATTAAAAGGTCAGCATCACTATATCCGAGATGGCGAGCTTCCAGTAGTACCCAAACTGGAATACGAGTTTTTGCAATCCGTGCTTCTCCACCACAGACTCTGGGTGTTTTCTCAATTCCTTGCCAATTGCTACCCAAACTTTGAGCAAGTAACTGTATGATTTGTACTTTTTCGTCGGGACTGAGGGCAAGAAGTTGTTGCTCTAATTCTTGGAGTGTCACAAATTTAAATCCCTCACTATTTTGCCAAGCTACTTTTTATATTCCCATTATAGAGGGGTGCGATACTCACTTCTGAGTGGCTTGCCGCCCGAAGCGTTAATTTCTGTTTATTTATGCCGACTTACTTACTCAATTTGACAAATTCCCACGGCTTTTCCCAGAATTAGTTAAATTTTATTTTCTGGTTGATCGGAGACAAGAACAACCTGCTCGCGATCGTCCAAATAAATCTCCGCTTCAGTTTCAAAGTTTGTAGATTCTTCGTAAGCAGCATCAACTGCTACAAAACTGGAACCCTTTCGACGATTTCGTAAGAAATTCCCACCCACAACACCTAAAATAGTTATTAACGAGCCTCCCGCTGCTGTTATTAACAACAAGGGTATAGGCAAACTGTTACTGTTACTCTGCATTACTTCGGTGTGAAGAGTACCTGCTTTCTTATCTTTTTCCTTAGCACTTCCACCCCGCAAAGACTGAGCATAAAGCTGCGGCGCACGCTGTGTGACAATCATATCACCCTCAAATAAACCAGCCTTAACTTCGACCATATTCCCCGTTGTTTGTCCTAAACTGACTTCCGTAGGCTGGAAAGCATTTCCATTTTGCACATAAACTGTTTTCTTCCCATTCACATCTACAACCGCAGAATTGGGAATTACCAAAATATCCGCCTCGGTTTTGTCTGTAAGTACTTCCAATTCAGCAAACATTCCGGGTTTGAGTTGTCCGTTCGGATTATTAATTTCCGCTTGGACGGGTACAATTCGCGTTTCTCCTTCCACAACCGAACCAATGCGGCTAATCTTTCCTGCAAAAGTAATGTCAGGGAGCGAAGCAACTTTTACTATTACCTTTTGGTTAGTTTTTACTTTGTCTAAATCTTTTTCATAGATATTCGCTGTCGCAAAAACTTGATTATCATTAATAATTGTCATCAGCTTGCCACCAGCATCTTGGAGAGATTGACCGATGTTAACTTCGCGGTCTGCAACAATGCCATCAATGGGTGCTGTTATCGTTATTAGCCCTTTAGCATTAGCAGTGGTTCCCAACTGTTGCAGTCTAGTGTTGTAAGTAGTATTACTTGAATTGATTCGTGAATTTGCAACTTTGACATCGGACTGTGCGCGTTTGAGTTGCGCTTGTGCTTCTAAAACATCTCGACGGGCAATAGCTCTTTTAAGTTGAGTTTGTACTTCCGCTACACGGGATTGAGAATCTCGTAATTCTCGCAGTGGCAAGTCAACTTCAGCCTTTTTGACTTCAGATTCCGCTTGAACTACTTCTGGACTGCTTTTTGCTCTCGCAAGTTCTGCTTTTGCTTTGGATAATTTAGCTTGAGATTCTAGCATTTGTCGTCTCGGCAACGCACCTTTTTCAACTAATTCCCGATCTCGGTCATATTGTTCTTGAGCCACTGCTACTTCTATGGTGGTTTGTGCTACGTTTGCCGCAGCTATTTGCCGCTGCCGTTTGAGGTTTTCTTGAGCTACTTTGAGAACTCCACGCTGGTTTACTAATGCCAAGTCGCGGTTATATTGGGCAGTTGCTGCTGCTAATTGGCTGCGCGTCTGTGCTATCTCAGCATCAGATATTTTTTGCTGACGGTCTAGATTTTCTTGGGCTAATTTCAAATCGGCTTGTGCTTTCTGTAATTCCCCTTGTGCATCCGCTTGTTTTTCTTGAGAACCTACGCGCAACTCTACTAACTCAGGCGAAGCTATTACCGCTACAGTTTGACCTTTTTTAACTTTACTGCCTGGTTTTACCAGTAGTTCAACTACTTTGCTCGTTAGGGGTGCAGTCACCTCAACTCTTTGGTCTGGTAAAGTTTCAATTTGTCCTGTAGTTTTTATTCCTATATCCAACCGTTGCTTTTTTGCAGGTTCAACTTTGATGCCTAATCGATTAGCGGTATCGATATCAACTTGTACTGAACTAGGTGTACCTGCTGCGTCGCTTCCGCTTTGAAATTCGTCTCCATGTCCAGCGTGTGCCATTACTGATAGGGGAGCCAGCAACGATAGGCTCAAGAATGTGCCAAAAATGCAACGAATTGCTGTAGATTGTTGGGAGCGGTAGGATTTGACCATATTAATCAATAATATTAGCTGGAAAATAGAAATTATATTTATAGTTTTTAGATAAAATACCTTTGGTATTTAGTGTCTTTTCAGTACTTGATTACTAGTGTGGCACTGCAAAATGAAATTAGGATGAAATCAAGAAGATTCTCAGCACTGACAAAATTTTTCAGGTTATATTCTAATTCCCTTGCTAAGAATCACACTTATTGGGTAGTTGACAAAAGAAAGCCAGAACGATAATTGGAGTTATATCTGACCGGAAATTAGCAGCTTCCTGGACGTGCAAGCTTGATAATACTAATGATTTAGTGCGGAAAGAAGGGGAAAGTGTTAATTAAATACACTCTTTTTTATTAGGTGGTGTGCGACTGTTGTTCTAACTAGATGAAAACAGAACTTACATAACTGGCATAAATAATACCTGAAGTATTTTCAAAGAATTACTATTTCTAGATCGCCCTATGAAGGGAAGAGGCTGCCGACGGCAGCCTCTTCCTAAGCTGTTAACTTTAATTGAATTTTCACGTTTTCAGTTCACGCAACTCTTAAATCAGCATAAAGCTTATGGAATAAGGATTTTGACCCAAAGTTTAAACACAAATCGTGTATGATTTTTTAGCCTCCAAAAAGGTACAGAGTCAACAGCCTAGCCTCTTCCCCTCCCTCCTCAGCATGATTATCATTCTTCTCACAATTAATTTCTGCATTTGGAAGTATTAACATTCTGCACTTATTTTTAACTTGTGAGAAACTAACTCAAAGTTTCAATTAACTTTATTACTCGTTGTTTAACTTCCTCGCGGATACGACGATATGTTTCAATATCTCCGCCTTCTGGGTCATCTAATTGCCAGTCTTCAAATATATCTCTTGTCACCCATTCTGGTGGTAAATTTACACCGCAACCACATAAAGAAATTACGGCATCATAATCTTCTGGATTAAAATCACTCAAAGGTTTGGATTTTTGATTGCTGATATCAATACCAATTTCAGACATGATTTCTACAGTTTTGGGGTCTACAAAACTCGATTCTAAACCCGAACTAGTAACGCCTATTTTTCCTTCACCCAAAGTACGAGCGAATGCTTCCGCCATTTGGGAACGACGAGAATTCTTTTTACAAACAAACATCACTTTTTTCATGGTATTACCTATTGTGAGACTAATGAACAGTTAAGTGGAAAAAACTAAAATTTAGGCAGACAAGTATCCGCACTGATACCTGCTTTGATTGCTTCTTCTTTGCGTTCGCTGTAGCGGTTGGTCAGATAATCTGCTTCAGAACGCAACAGCAAAGTAAATTTATACAATTCTTCCATGACATCAATAATGCGATCGCGATAAGGCGAATCTTTCATGGTTCCGTCTTCGTTAAACTCTTGGTAAGCTTTAGCAACGGAAGATTGATTGGGAATGGTAAACATTCGCATCCAACGTCCTAAAAGGCGCATCGAATTTACGGCATTAAAAGACTGAGAACCACCGCTGACCTGCATTACAGCCAAAGTTCTTCCTTGAGTTGGTCTAACTGCTCCTATATTTAAAGGAATCCAGTCAATTTGATTCTTGATAATACCAGTCAGATTACCGTGCATTTCTGGAGATGACCAAACTTGACCTTCTGACCATTGACTTAATTCCCGTAATTCTTGGACTTTGGGATGGGATTCAGGTACGCTACCCCGAATCGGTAAGTCATGGGGATGAAAAAACTTAACTTCTGCACCAAATCCCTGAATGATTCTGGCTGCTTCTTCTGCTGCAAGCCGACTGTAAGAACGCTCTCGCAACGAGCCGTATAAAAATAATATTCTGGGTGAATGATTGAAATCGGTCATAATTATTGAATTAACGGAAATCTACAGACGATTTGACCAAACAATTGTCAATTCGCAATTCGCAATTCGCAATTGATAATTACTACTACCGGCACAAATTGGATAATTGCCTAATTTTGGGGTTACAAGCCCCCACTGAAACGAAGTTTAGTGGTCTTCAATCAGTTGGCTCTCCCGCTCCCACTGATTTTAATTGCGAATTGCGAATTGGTAATTGCGAATTGATTTGACTGGTGTTTTACCCAAGCTTGGGCAGCCATTTGTACGGGGTCCCAAGGACTAGAAAGGGGTGGTGTATAACTAAGGTCGAGTTCGCTGATTTCTTCCACCTTCATGTTGTGGAATATCGCACTCGCAAAAATGTCAATCCGCTTGGCAACCTCCCCTTGATAATGTCCGGCAATTTGAGCGCCTAAAAGCCTTCCAGTTTGGGAATCTCCCGTAACCAGAATGTGTAATTTCTTTGCTCCTGGGTAATAAACTTTGTGGTCCCAAGTTTCAAATTCAACAGTTAAAGGCTTAAATCCTGCATTCTGGGCTTCCGAGTCTCGCAAACCAGTGCGGGAAACAGCCATGTCAAAAATTTTTACTACCTGAGTTCCTAACGATCCAGCAAATTGGCGATCGCCACCAACCGCGTTTTCTCCGGCAATTCGACCTTGTTTATGTGCTGTAGTTCCTAAAGGAAGATAGATATATTCGTTTATCAGTCGGTGCAAAGTTTCTACACAGTCTCCGGCTGCATAAATATTGGGGACGTTTGTTTCCATCTTGCGATTAACTTGAATTGCACCGCGCAAGCCTGTTTTCAAGCCTGCGGATTCAGCTAAATCGGTTAATGGTCGCACTCCCACCGCCACAATTACCATGTCAGTATTTTTATGGAAGTTATTAGTCCCTGATACTACTAACTGCTGCCCAACTTGTTGAATCGCGTTAACTTCAACGCTACTAGCTACCTCAACTCTACGACTTCCTAACTTAGCAGCAATCAAATTTCCAATACTGGCATCAACTGTTCTCATTACGCTGGGAGAACGTCCCACTACAGTAACGCTCATCCTTCGGTGATTCAGAGCATCTGCCATTTCTAAACCGATGTATCCATCACCGATAATTACTGCCGATTGCGGTTGTTCAGTAGTTAAATGTTGGTAAACTGCAAAACTATCAGCCATCGAATGCAACAAAAACACTCCGGGCAAATTTAATCCATCAATAGTAGGCTGAACGGGTACAGCACCAGTACCAATGATTAACTTATCGTAAGTCAACCATTTTTCTTGATTTTCTGCGTTTACTACTTTCACCTTTTTTTGTTCGGCATCAATACTCAAAGCCTTGTGGTTGAGTAATAAATTAATACCCGTTTGAGTAATTTCCTCCGATGTGCGGTGTGCTAAATTTCGCCAATCTGGTACTTCACCACTCAGATAAAAGGGAATACCGCAAATACTGAAATTAGGGTAACTATCAGCTACAACAATTGTGACATCAACCGTTGCATCTAATTCCTTCGCTCGTAAAGCTGCACTAATACCTGCATCGCTGCCACCAATAATTAATAAATGAGTCATGGGGGAATTACTATTTCTTGCAATAAAAATTACATTTTTTGCATCACCAGTCACCTAACATCCCGAAACCCGTTAGAAAGATACCAATACACTATTACCGCTAACTGCGCTCCAATAATTGGCGCAATCCAATATACCCACTGATATTGCCAAATTCCTCCTACTAACGCTGGAGCAAGAGAACGAGCCGGATTCATGCTTGCACCCGTAATTGGTCCCATAAAAGCTGCTTCCAAGCCTACAGTTAAACCTATTGCTAAACCTGCAAAACCTATATGGGCGCGACGGTCTAAGCCAGAACCAAAAATTACCAGCATGAGAATAAAGGTCAGTATTATCTCTAAGACAAAAGATTGCGACCAATTGTTTTCTAAGGGTATAGTTGCCCCTAAATTGGCAACTCGTCCCAAACTAATTAGCAGTAAAGCTGAAGCAGCTACAGCACCAATAGATTGTGCCACAATATACGGAACAACTCGATATCTGGGAAAGAAGCCACTTGTCCAAAATGCCAAGGTAACAGCGGGGTTAAAGTGTGCGCCGCTAATATGTCCCAAGCAGTAAATCATTGCAGCAACTACGGAGCCAAACACAAAACTAATTCCAATATGGCTAATAGCACCTCCACTAAGGGAATCAACCATTACAGCGCCCGTTCCAGCGAATACTAAAATAAAGGTTCCTAGTGCTTCTGCCAATGTTTCTCGGCGGGAAATTTCTTTGAGAAATGACTTCATATCCCCAGTTTTTGCCTGTTTCTTTTACAACTCCCTATCCTCGGACTGACAGTCGTTTTACCTCGTTGAACTATCGTTATTCATCCGTATAACTAAAGGAGGGCGCGGGTCGCGTAGAGTCGCCTTTTCTGGTTCCCGTGGAAACCAAACAGCAGTACGCTTACAAAATTCAACCAGCATCAACATTACTGGTACTTCAATCAAAACCCCTACTACTGTTGCCAAGGCTGCACCGGAATTCAAACCAAATAGCATTACTGCCGTAGCGATAGCAACTTCAAAGTGATTGCTAGCACCAATTAAAGCTGCTGGTGCGGCATCTTCGTAAGATAAATCTAGCTTCAGCGCTGCTACATATGTAATTAAGAAGATGAAGTTGGTTTGGATAAATAGGGGTACGGCGATTAATAAGATGTGTAAGGGATTTTTAACAATTAGTTCGCCCTTAAATGCAAACAATAGTACCAAAGTTAACAGTAAAGCGGTGATAGAAATTGGAGTTAGATACTTTAAAAATCGCCTCTCAAACCATTCTCTACCTTTATTTTTCATAATCCAATAACGGCTGAATATCCCGGCTACTAAGGGCAATCCCACGTAAATCAGCACCGATAACACGATTGTTTGCCAAGGAACAGCTAAATTGTTCGCTGCTAGCAACCATCTACCCAAGGGTGCGTATAAAAACAGCATAGCCAGAGAATTCACCGCTACCATCACCAAGGTATGTCCTTGGTTGCTGTAAGAAAGATATCCCCACATCAACACCATTGCGGTACAAGGGGCAATTCCTAACAAAATCGCACCAGCAATGTAGGAATTTGACAGCGCAACTTCGCTACCGCGAATTATTTCACTTCCCTCAATCAAAGGACGAAATAACCATCCTAAGAAAAACTGAGCAAACGCAACCATCGTAAATGGTTTAATCAACCAGTTGATTACTAAGGTGAGAATTACAGGCTTGGGAGCGCGGATAGCATGAACAGCTTGGCTGAAGTCAATTTTTACCATGATGGGATACATCATGAAAAATAAACACACCGCGATAGGAATAGATACCTGAAACACGCTCATAGCATCCAATGCCGTTGCTATCCCAGGAAATGTTCTTCCCAACGCAATCCCGGCAATAATGCATAAAAATACCCAAACTGTGAGATATTTTTCAAAAAAGCTCAGATTGCTCCCAGCTTTAACTGGTGCTTTACTTGCTTGCGAATTATTCGTACTCATCTGTAAACCCTAAAATATCTACGGTTAACTGTTAAAACTCGGCTCGTTTCCGCAATACTTCATCGATAGTTAAATCCAGTCGGGCTTCTCCCTCAAATACCGTTCCCGCTTTGCCTCTAGTAAACTGAACGTTATCTAGGTAATAAGCTTCTTTGGATAAAGGTACATACCCTACAGAACTTACAACTGTCGGCGCTTTTTCGATATAGAAATTTACAAAGTCTCTCACCCCTGCTTTCTTTTGAGCAGACTTAATATTTACATAGATAAACAGAGGACGAGAAAGTGGTTGATATTGTACTTTTTCAACGGTTTCTCTTGAAGGTAATACTGCTCCCTTACCGTTATCTATTCCCAAAGCTTTTAATTTATCTTGGTTTTGTTCGTAATACGCATAACCGAAATAACCTAATGCATTTGGGTCTTTACTGACACCAGAAACTAGAACCTCATCGTCTTCACTGGCTGTATAGTCGTTGCGACTATCACCCGATTTACCGACTACCGCTTCCGTAAAGTAGTCATAAGTACCCGACTTATCCCCAGCACCATATAAATTCAATGGTCGATCGGGAAAAGAAGTACGTACCTGCTTCCAGTTGGTAATCTTTCCTTGGGCTGATGGCTCCCAAATTTTCTTTAATTCCTCTATAGTGATATCTTTTGCCCATGTATTTTGAGGATTCACCGCTACAGTCAAAGCATCAAAGGCTATAGGTAGCTCGGTAAATATTACGCCATTAGCAGTACAGGTTTTCAATTCCTGCTTCAGAATCGGACGTGAAGCGTTACTGATATCTGTTTCTCCTTTACAAAATCTTTCAAAGCCACCTGTAGTACCGGAAACGTCTACTTTTACTTCTGCTTGATTCTGTTCTTGGAATTCTTTAGCTATAGCCTGTGTAATTGGATATACCGTACTCGATCCATCAATTTTGATTGTCCCAAGTGCTTGGGAGTTAATAACCTCAGATGCTTTTTCCTGCGGCTGAGTTTTGCTAGAAGTGCTAGATGTGTTGGTACAACTAGCTGTCAAAACCAATACCCCCAACATCAGAGCCATTTTCCTTGCTGTTGCTTTCATGGTATTTACTTACATAATTGGCTTTAAGGGAATATATACATGATTATTTCAAAAAAAATTGATATATCAAGTAAACGATATCACAATCTAGAATTCATATCAAAAAAAATTGATATGTTTGTTAAGAATCTTTACAAGGAGGTGCGGGTAATACTTGGTTGATGAGACGGTATTGGGCGAGGTAATGCTCTAAAACCTCGAACTGAGCCGAGTTGAGGCTGTAGTAAATCCAGCGTCCTTCCTGACGAGCATAAACTAAACCAGCTTTTTTAAGAGTTTTGAGATGAAAAGATAGCTTAGATTGACTTACCCCTAAAATATCGCACAAGTCACAAACACACATTTCTTGTTTTCTAAGCAATTGCAAAACTTTAATCCGCAGTGGCTCAGAAAGAGCATGAAAGCCAGCAATGATGATATCGTTTGTATAAGTAACTTGCATTGCTGTAAGTTGAAATTATTGAACTGCATTTCCATCTTAATTTATATTTGATGCGAAATTTTGTGCTGAAACTACCTTGCTCCGCTTTTGTTTTCAGACATGGATATTTAAAGACGAAGTAACTTTCAAAAGTAGACGAAACCGCAAGCTGAATATTAAAACTGCAATTTATAAAAACCTAACAAAATTTCATTCTGATTTCATTTATGGATGAAAAAATGATATTAGTGAAGCAGTTGCGGTGGTGAGGCAGCGCGGTCTTGGGGGTCTCCCCCATGAGCGACTGCCGAAAGGGTTCCCCGGCATAAGCAAACTGCTGAACCCGAAGGGTGAAGAGAAAGTATTACTAATATACTTTTCACGTTAATCAATTGACTCTATAGTCAGCTAGAGACTGTAACCTTAATAGAAATACTTTAACAGGGAAATAAAGAAAATGAATTTACGCAATAAAACTCTTGCCAGTGTAGCTTTTGCGGGTTTAACGATAGTTGGCTTGAGTACAGGAATCCCAACCCAAGCTCAAACAACTCAGGAGAAACCAACTATTCTCGTTCAAAAAACACAAATGAACCCAGAGCAGATGCACCAGCAGCATCGAGAAATGATGGGAGAAGTGACAACTCCCACCGTCAACCGCTTTTAGCGGTCTGACGGGGGCTTCTCAGATTTACAAATGAGACTTGCTGCTTCAACGGTTGGGTATCCCCTTGACCTCCACAGCCAGAAAACGGTAGTCCAACCGTCCTTAAAGCTCGATTCAATATATTAATTCCGCTATTCCAGTCACGGTCGATAATTAACCCACAACTACAGCTATGAACTCTATCGCTCAAGTCTTTTTCCACCCTTTCACCGCAGGACGAACACTCTATGCTTGTCCCTCTGGGGTCGATTCCAACCGTATGCTTGCCGCATTTTACTGCTACTGCTTGCAATATCTGAAGGAAGCTTCCCCATGCTGCGTCCGTTATCGACTTGGCAAGTCGGGTACGAGCCAAACCTTTAATGCTCAAATTTTCAAATCCAATCAAGTCATAAGTTCGAGCCAGCCAATGACTGACAGCATAGTGAAATTCTTTACGTTGACGGGCGACGTGAAGGTGATGAAGCGCTACAAGCAGCGCCTGCTTTTTGTAGTTATTAGACCCTTTTTCTTTACGGGCAAGTTGTCTGTGTGCGCGGGTTAAAGTGGCTTGACATGAGCGATAGTGCGTCTGTATCTCAATACTTTGTCCGTCTGACGTTGTTAAAAACTTCTCTAACCCTACATCTATGCCACAGCTACTCTTAATTTCACCTACGGGCAACGGTTCTGGGACTGCCGCATCTTCTAAAGCAAAACTGACATACCAGCCGTCAGCTTTACAAATGATTGTGGCTTGCTTAAGGCTGAAACCATCAGGGATAGGACGGTGCAGTATTAGATTAATCTCACCAATTTTTGAAAGCTTTAAGCAGTTGCTATTTAAGTGCGCTCCTGCTTTTGCAGAGTTGACTCGCGGGAAAGTAAATGAGCAAATATCGCCTCGTTTTTTAAAGCGCGGCTTGCCTCCCCTCTTGCCTTTGGCATCTGGTACAAGCCACTTCTTCCATGCTTTGTCTAACCGCATTAAATTCTGCTGTTGGCAATCAGCATAGATGCTTTTATATTCCGAAAACAGTTCTTTAGTTGTTTTTAACCCCGATGATTGAGTGTAATAATCTACTTTTTCTGGTATCTCCCCAATTGGCTCACTTACTATACTGCAACGGTCAATTGACGTGCGAGTACGGCGCAACCAGTCCAACCTTTGTCCAAGGGCATAGTTCCAGTGCCGCCGCAACAACTCACCCCAGAGCGCCATAGTTGCCGCTTGGTCATTTGTGGGATTGAGTTTGTACTGGTAGGTGAGTAGCATATAAGTATTATACCACTTACCGCCATGACTTTAAACAAAGGCTATCGTACTGTTTACGACTTAAATATTCACTTGGTGCTTGTTACTAAATATCGCAAAAAGGTAATCAACAAAGCAATGCTTTCACGCCTGCATGAAATATTTGAATCAACTTGTACTAAGTGGCGCAGCCAATTAAAAGAGTTTAACGGTGAGCCTGACCACGTTCATTTGCTGATTAACTATCCGCCCGATGTAGAGGTGAGCAAGCTAGTTGGCAATCTCAAAACCGTTTCTAGTCGGTTAATCCGCAAGGATTTTGCTGATGTTTTAGACCGGATATATTTCAAACCCGTATTTTGGAGCGGGGCTTATTTTGTCGCATCTTCTGGAGGTGTAACCATTGAGGAACTTAAAAAGTATGTTGAGAACCAGCATTCCCCGATTTGCTAATTTCGGGGGGTTCGACCCCCACGAGGGGCAGCCCTCCTATCCCCCTCACCGTCAAGCTGCGCTGTGACGGGAGTACCCCGGAGGTCTAGATGGGAAAAATGCAGGAAAATATGGGACAAATGCAACAGAGAATGGCGCAAATGACTCCCGAACAAATGCAGCAGATGATGAAAAATATGACTCCCGAACAAATGCATCAGCATCATCAACAAATGATGGGGAACATGAAACAGATAAATCAAATGATGGAACAGATGAACCAGGGAATGGGAGAAAATGGTGGGATGAAAGAAAACTCTAATCCCTAACAAGCGCAGCCAATGAACCATCCAATGTAGATAATGGTAGGTTTAGATGGAAAACACAAAAAAAATTAATGATGATGTGACGGTAACTGGACAAGTAACACCAGAACAGTTACAGCAAGCAGCGAAGTCAGGTTTTAAGTCCGTATTAAATTTACGCGCACCTGACGAAAAAGGCTTTCTGAAAGATGAACAACAACAAGCCCAAAGCGTTGGTCTAGAATACACCAATATCCCTCTTGAGGTAGATACAGTTAACGATGAGCTTATCGACCAAATATTAGAACAAATAGACCAACTACCCAAACCCGCACTCATTCATTGTGCCAGTGGAATGCGAGCCGGAGCAATGACATTGATGAATATTGCAGTACATCAGGGAATGACACCGCAAGAAGCTTTTGAAACTGCCGAGAAGCTAGGGTTTGACTGTAGTAGCTCCCCTAAACTCAAACAAATATTTGAGGAATACGTTGCTAAACATTAACAGCCTACTTATGGCGACTCTAATATCAAATGCTTTCGTAGCTAAAGACTTTTCAATTTAAAATCAGGTATTTCGTGGCGTTTTGCCGAAGGCGTTTAGCTCCACTAATCGCGCTTAAGAAAATTCTGCAAAATACCTAGAAATAGATTATAACTTATGCCTTCATCTTGTTTTTTTATTAGATTTTGGAGGCATAAAAAAGGTTGTAAATTTAAATTTTGTAAATGTTTTTTAATCTTTAAAATATATTTTTCATAGTTGAAATATTAATTTATTTGAACATAACAAGATTTTGATAAGAATAAAATTGCTGTATTACCTATAAAAGCGTAAATACATACAAATATGAAATCAGCATGAAATAGGAGTATTTCTTTTGACAGAAATTTTATTTAACTCTAATGATAGACGCGAAACAAAGGAACAATTACCTATCAATAGGTAAACGTCCATGTTGAAACAGGAAATAAAATTATGCTTTTAGTTCACGAAAAATACCAATCTAGCTTTGATGTCGCAATGCGTTGTGTAGTGGAATGCGAACACTGTGCTGAAGCCTGCATGGGTATGTCAGAGATGGTGCAATGCGCTCGTAGCTGTCTAGATTGTGCAGAAATCTGTCGTACTGCGGCAACATATATGGTGCGTGGTTCGCGTTACATTCCTCACTTAGCGCGTGCTTGTGCAGAGATTTGTGAAGCCTGTGCCACTGAATGCGAAAAGCATGATGCAGAACATTGCAAGAAATGTGCAAAAGCCTGTCGCGATAGTGTAGAACAATATCGCAAAATTGCTGCTGTAGCTGCATAAGCTTTTCACTTACCAGTTATGAGCGAACAGTAAACAGTCAAATAAATAGTGAGTAGTACTCAACTACATGAGTTTTCCAGGGTTTCTCGTAGTGCGTGTGCGTAAGCGCAGATTCGCGTAGCGTGTCCGTTAGGACATACGTCCCGCTCGCTGGTTATAAATAGCGAGCAAGATGCTCTCACTACGAATGTGTTACCCCTCAACAATAATGTGGCGAAATAGTATTTGTTTATAACTGTTAACTGATTTAAACTCACAAGGAGATATATAAAATGGAATCCAAATCTAACAACAAGCCTTATATTAGCCTATTGATTGCACTGATAATTTCTTACGTTGTAATGATAGGCATTATGCTTTCGCGGGTTAACGAGTTTGATAACTTATTTATCAGCCTTAACCAAGTGTATATGTCAGGACTGATGGTATCGACGATGCTACTTATCATGCTGCTAGCAATGGGTTCCATGTACAAGAACAAGAAATTAAACATCTTACTTCTCATCGGTGGAACAGCATCGATATTATTGTTCTGGACTCTTGTACGAACGCAAGCAGGAGTAAGAAACCAACAATTTTTGCGCTCGATGATTCCACATCACGCTGCTGCTATTTTGGTATGCCAGCAAGCATCGCTGACAGATGCGCGTATCAAGGATCTCTGTACGGAGATTGTCAGGACACAAAAAGAAGAAATAAGGATTATGAAATCACTTATGAAATAGTTTGAGTAATAGCTGCACGTAGTATCAGGAATCGCCGCAAATGTCACAAAACTCCGATGGTGGGTGACACTAAGTTGTTTGTTACGCATTTAATTTGTATAAGACAAGATCGTAAGATGCATGTCCTTACGGACACGCTGCGCTACCGCACTACAATGTTTTCACGGTTATGTCCTACGGACACGCTTCGCTAACGCATTGTACAATTTATAGCAACCGCCAGGTTGCTTAGGACGCTAAGCTCAGGACGTACTCCATTGCCTCCCGCAAAGTAGGGAAGTATTTGAGTTGCTTTCGGATACGACTTTTTAACCAAGACCAGCAGCGCTCAATCTTGTTCAAATCAGGAGAGTAAGGTGGCAGATACAATACCTCACAATCAGCAGCCTGCACTAATTGTTCAATGCGCCCACCTTTGTGAAAGGTGGCGTTGTCGATCACTAGCTTCTGCCCTGGCTTTAATGATGGAATCAAGCAGGTTTCTAGCCATGTCTCGAAGATTTGACGGTTGCAAGCTCCTTCAATCGTAAACGGTGCAAGCAACTGAGTCGAACATAATGCTGCAATCATATTGACTCGACCCGTTCTTCGACCTGACTTTAAATCATAAAAACGTTCCCCGATCTGACTATAACCATAACCATAATCGTCACGCTCATCCATGCCAGACTCGTCAGCGTACACAATCAACTCAGGCTCGACGGTAGCGAGGTTTTTGAGGAACTCTTGTCGTTTTTCTTCATCTCTTTCGCGATAGCCATAAGTCTTTTTTTTCGCGTAAATCCGATTTTCTTCAGTCCTCGTGAGATGGTGCGATCGCTAATCTCGTCCTCCCACAGTTGAGCCATCTCTACCTGAGTTTTGTCCCCGTGGGTTTCTACGAAGGCTCGAAATTTCTTCCAGTCGGTGATTTTATGACCATTCCCTCGACCCACCCTGACTTTGGCATTATAGTCGCCCGTTTCTCTTCGACGTTGAAACCATGTATTAATTGTATTACGACTAATGTTAAACAATTCGCTGGCTTCACAACGCTTCATCCCATCGAGTTCAATTGCCTCAATTACTTTTCGTCGCAGATCATAACTGTAAGGGTTTGCCATATAAATGTAGAAACTAATTACTTCTTCATCTATTTTACGTCCTAACCCACTTGGCGGTTGCTATAGCTGCACATCAGCTTACAACCTAGCATCGATAAATTTAAGGGAACAAGCTTAATTGCTTAGGACTACACTAACAAAGCCCACTTGCGCGAGCTAAATCAGGCACTTTATAGTTCATTTGTTCGCATTGAAAGGCTTTACAAGCGAGCTTATACTCATAGAGCAATATAAATAGGGATCAAAACTCCCAACTTGCTGCTAAATCATGCCACGTATCTTTGACAACATCGATTTACAACTGCTACCAATTTTGCGTGACACTCTCAAAGTCTCCTATCGGGCTGATTTTTGCGTGGGTTATTTTAACCTAAGAGGTTGGCGCAAGCTTGATGATTTAATTCAGCAGTATGTAGGTGAGGAAGCTTCTTGCTGTCGCTTGTTGGTGGGAATGCAGGGTTTACCCAGCGATGAGGTGCATACGGCTTTTACTCTTGGTGCAACTCCTGGTAGGCTTGATAATAGCACTATTATTCGTTTAAAGAAGAAGATAGCACAGGAATTTCGCCAACAGCTTACCATCGGTGCGCCAACAAACGATGATGAAGTGGGTTTACGTCGTTTAAGTCGTCAATTAAAAACCCAGAAATTAGTTATTAAATTATTCTTAGCTCATCCTCTCCACGCTAAATTGTATCTTGTCCATCGTCATGACCCTAATAGTCCCATAGTTGGGTTTTTAGGTAGTAGTAATTTAACTTTGGCAGGATTGAGAAAACAAGGGGAATTAAATGTTGATATTTTAGATCATGATGCTACGAATAAGTTGCAAAAGTGGTTTGATGACAGGTGGAAAGATTATGGTTGTATTGATATTTCTAAAGAATTAGGAGAGATAATTGATAATAGTTGGGCCAGGGAAGAATTAATTCCTCCTTATCATATTTATTTGAAGATTGCTTATCATTTATCCCATGAAGCGATCGCAGGACTTTCTGAGTTCCGAATTCCTCGTGAATTCAACAATTTATTTGATTTCCAAAAAGCAGCCGTGCAATTAGCAGCACGTCATGTAACTCGACGTGGTGGTGTGATTGTGGGTGATGTGGTGGGGTTAGGAAAAACGTTGGTGGGAACTGCATTAGCGAAAATATTGCAGGAAGATTGTTTACTTGAAACCTTGATTATTTGCCCGAAAAATTTAACTTCAATGTGGCAAGAATATGTTGATAATTATCGACTTTATGCCAAAGTTATGTCGATTAGTAAAGTTCAAAATTTATTACCAGAATTACGTCGCTATCGAGTTGTATTAATTGATGAAAGTCATAATTTACGCAATCGAGAAGGTAAAAGATATTGTGCGATCGCAGAATATATTACAGCCAATGAAAGCAAGTGTATTTTACTTTCGGCAACACCATATAATAAAACTTATCTTGACCTTTCTGCTCAATTAAGATTATTTGTTCCCGAAGATGAAGATTTAGGATTTAGACCGGAAGCTTTAATTAATCAATTGGGTGGTGGTTCGTTAGGAGAATTAGAATTTATTCGGAAGCATCAATGTTCGGTAAAGTCTCTTGCTGCGTTTGAAAAAAGCGAACATACCGATGATTGGCGAGAATTAATGAAGCGGTATATGGTACGACGGACTCGTTCGTTTATTAAAGATAATTATGCTCAAACTGATGAATTTGGACGGAAATATTTAGAGTTTTTTAATCAGGAACGTTCCTATTTTCCTAACCGTTTACCGCGCACGATAAAGTTTAATTTAGATACTGCTAATGACCCATATTCTTGCCTTTATTCGCAAGCAGTAGTTGAAGTAATTAATCAATTAAATCTACCGCGTTATGGATTAGGAAACTATGTAGGTAAACCGAAACAACCACCAACAGAAGCCGAACAAAGACAACTTAATGGTTTATTTCGGGGTGGACGGAGGTTAATGGGCTTTTCACGCACTAACTTATTTAAACGTTTGGAAAGTAGCGGCTTTGCTTTTATTCAATCAATTGAACGTCATATTTTACGTAACTTTATTTATTTATACGCTTTAGAAAAAGGATTTGATATTCCCATTGGAACTCAAGATGCGGAATTATTAGATACGAGAAATAATGATGAAGATGCTGATTCAGTTACGGCAAGTTTATTTGATGTGGAAACTGAAGATGAAGCTGATGAAACTGCTTTAGAAGATAAAGTAGAGAAATTGACCGAAAAAGCTTTCCGTCAACAAGCAGAGTTTATTTACCAAGAATATAATACCCGATATCAACGCCGTTTTAAATGGTTACGTGCGAGTTTATTTGATATCAAAAAGCTGAAGAAAGATTTATTCGATGATGCTAAAGCTTTAATTGACGTGCTGCAAAATGTTGGTGAATGGAAACCAAATCAAGACCAAAAATTGATAGCTTTGGTAGATTTATTACAGAATATACACCCCGATCAAAAGGTACTAGTTTTCACTCAATTTGCCGATTCTGTACGCTATATTACAGATAACTTACAAGCAAATAATATTACTAATATAGCAGGAGTCACGGGACAATCAAAAGACCCTACGGAACTTACGGGAAGGTTTAGTCCTGTTAGTAATGGTAAGCAGAACCAGGTTTTAAAAAATCGTGAATTACGTGTTTTAGTTGCTACTGATATTTTAAGCGAAGGACACAATTTACAAGATTGTGCAATTATCATTAATTGGGATTTACCTTGGGCAATTATTCGCTTAATTCAAAGGGCTGGACGGGTTGATAGAATAGGACAAAATGCGGAGAAAATCATTTGTTATTCATTTCTTCCTGCGGAGGGTGTGGAACGAATTATAAATTTACGGGGACGACTCAAGCAAAGATTACAGGAAAATTCTGAAGTTGTAGGAACCGACGAAGCATTTTTTGAGGATGATAACGCACAGGTAATTCTCGATTTATATAATGAGAAATCGGGTATTTTGGATGGAGAAGAGGATACAGAAGTTGATTTGACATCGGAAGCATTTCAAATTTGGAAAAAAGCCACCGATGATAATCCAGGTTTGAAAAAAGTTATTGAAGAAATGCCGAATGTAGTTTATTCAACTCGTTCTCATACTCCCCAACCAGTACAACCGGAGGGGGTATTAATGTATATGAAAACGACTGAAGGTAATGATTCTTTAATTTATGTCGATCGGGATGGTAATAGTGTTACTCAGTCGTTATTAGCTATTTTGAAAATGGCAGCTTGCGATCCATCGACACCAGCAATAGCTAAGAATAAACAACATCATAATTTAGTAAAAAAAGGTGCCGAATTACTAGCTGAAGAAGAAAAAAATATGGGTGGTCAATTAGGTAGACCATCGGGTGCAAGATTCCGCAGTTACGAACGATTAAAAAGTTACGCGCAGGAAATGAAGGGGACTTTGTTTGTTACGGAAGAGTTATTAAAAGCCATAGATGATATTTATCGTTACCCCTTAAGACAATCTGCGATCGATAATTTAAATCGGCGCTTACGAAGTGGTATTAGTAGTCAACAACTGGCGGAATTAGTAGTAGCTTTGCGGTTAGATGATAGACTGTGCATTGTCAGTGAAGAAAGTGAGAAACGAGAACCTCAAATTATTTGTTCTTTAGGATTATTTGAAGGAAAGTAAAGATTCTATGACTGAATTAGGTGCAAGCAATTACGGACAACTGCTAGCTGAAGTCAAACAACGTATTCGGACAGCACAATATGAAGCATTGAAAGCAGTTAATAAAGAATTAATTGCCTTGTATTGGGATATTGGTAGGTTAATCATTACCCGTCAAGAGGGAGAAACTTGGGGAAAATCGGTTGTCGAGCAATTAGCTTCATATTTACAAACGGAGTTTCCTGGTATTAGTGGGTTTTCTACTCGTAATATCTGGAGAATGCGCGATTTTTATCTAACGTACCATGCTGATGAAAAACTGTCACCATTGGTGGCAGAAATTGCTTGGACTCATAATTTGGTAATTATGGAAAAATGCAAAGATAGTTTAGAACGAGAATTTTATATTCGTGCAACTCGTAAATTTGGCTGGACAAAAAATGTTTTGATTAATCAAATTGAAAATCAAAGTTATGAGAAAACACTACTTAACCAAAATAACTTTGAGCAAACAGTTTCAGAAGATATTCAGAACCAAGCTAAACTTGCAGTTAAAGATGAATATACTTTTGACTTTTTGGAATTAGCTGATGAGCATAGCGAGCGACAATTAGAACAAGCAATTTTAGCAAGAGTTGAACCATTTTTACAAGAAATGGGTGGAATGTTTACTTTTGTTGGTAGTCAATATCGCTTAGAAATTGGTGATGAGGAATATTTCATTGATATTTTGTTGTATCATCGACTTTTAAAATGTTTGATAGCAATAGAGTTAAAAATTGGTAAGTTTCTACCTGAATATGTAGGAAAAATGCAGTTTTATTTAGCTGCTTTAGATGACAAGGTAAAGTTACCAGATGAAAATTCATCGATTGGAATTATTCTGTGTAAATCGAAGAATAAAACCATTGTTGAATATGCTTTGAAAGAATCAAATAAACCTATCGGTGTTGCAACTTACCAAATTTTATCTAAAGTTCCTCAAGAACTCAAAAATCAGCTTCCAGCACCCGAACAAGTTGCGAAGTTATTAGAAGGTTTTTAAAAATTGAATATACCTCAAAATATTTGCGATCGCACAACTACCCCCCAACCAAAACGCTTTTCCCTGTCTAGAAATAATACTTAATTTTAAAACAATAAATTGTAATATTTTTGCGCCATTTTTCTATAACACTTAGGTTCTATTTTACCGAGTCTATTTTTCTACGTAATTACCTCAAGTCTGCGAATGTCTTGCTATTCAAGCTTTTGAAAGGCGATCAACTAGTGCGATCGCAATTAGATGGAAAAGTTATTTTTATACCACTAAATTTTATCCTGAAATATACTAGCACTACCAGTGTATAACCGCACACAGCGTTATCAATACGGAAGTAAAAACACTGAGCCGTTTTTGTTTCTTTAAAGGTTATCACAGGAACAGTATTATTACGTCTATATAACTAAACCTTGGCTTTGCAAGGGTTGTAGCTCCAAGACTCCGGTCTATGGGCGGATTTTTTATGCTTATTTTTCCTACACAAAATTATCTTATTTTTTGACAGGGTAGTATATCATGGCACTCAATTTTCAACGGACGCGGGATTTATTAGGTGATTTTAAATTCGATGATTTATTTATAGAGGAGTTAGGTTGGTCGCAACCGACACGTAGAAAACCTATCCCGCTAGAAATTGAGGGTGTAGAGACGCAAAATTTCGCGTCTCATTTTGAATACAAATGCATCGCTGAGGTGTCCGGTGTCGCTGTTTTTGAGGTGACAGCAACAGATGGGAGTATTCCAGTCGCGAAAGTTCGTACTGCGATTCATCAAGAGATTACGAAATTAAAAGCGGAAAATCTACTGATTTTTATCGATGAAACACGTACTCGTAGTCTTTGGTATTGGGTAAAGCGAGAAGGGAATAAAGAATTTATCCGCGACCATTTGTATGTACAAGGTCAACCGGGAGATTTATTTTTAAGTAAGTTGGGTTCTTTAGTAATTGATATTACTGAACATGAAGATGATATATCAGTAGTACAAATTGCTCAGAGATTACAAAAAGCTTTTGATGTTGAGCGAGTTACAAAGCAGTTTTATAAAGACTTTCAAGAAGAACACAAGCGATTTTTGGGTTATGTGAAAGGGATTAATCACGAAAGTGACAGACGTTGGTATACTTCTGTAATTCTCAATCGTTTGATGTTTGTTTATTTTCTTCAGCGTAAAGGATTTATTGATAAGTGTAACGAAAATCCTAATGGAGATTCTGAATATCTGCAAAATAAATTAACTGCAAGTCAGCAGCGTGGGGAAAACTTATTTTATAAAGAATTTCTCAAGGTTTTATTCTTTGATACTTTTGCAAAGCCAGAAATAGACCGCGACCCTTCGGTAAAAACATTAGTAGGAAATGTTAAGTATCTCAATGGTGGTTTATTTTTAAAACATAGAATTGAGCAAGAATATAAGATTACAATTGCTGACGAAGCTTTTGAAAAACTTTTAGAATTATTTGCGCGTTATTCTTGGAATTTGGATGACACACCGGAAGGGAAAGATGATGAAATAAACCCCGATGTTTTAGGGTACATTTTTGAGAAATATATTAATCAAAAAGCTTTTGGTGCTTATTATACTCGACCGCAAATTACGGAATATCTTTGCGATCGCACTATTCACAAGTTAATTTTAGACCGTGTAAATGAAGCAATCTCCGATAAACACAAACAATTTGAAGATATAAACCAACTGCTGTTAAGTAAAGAACCAAATATTTACCGTTTATTGTTTAAAGAGATTCTGCCAAAATTATCGATTCTCGATCCAGCGTGCGGTTCGGGAGCATTTTTGATTGCAGCGATGAAGACTTTAATCCAAGTTTATAGTGCTGCGATCGGTTCGATTAAATTAATTGGGGATGCAAATACAAAGGATGAATTAAAAGAACTCGAAAATATTCATAAATCCCTAGCTTATTATATTAAAAAGCGGATTGTTACAGATAATCTCTATGGTGTTGATATCATGGAGGAAGCAACGGAAATTGCTAAACTACGTCTTTTCTTAGCGTTGGTTTCTTCGGCTCATGATGTGAATGAATTGGAACCTTTACCTAATATTGATTTTAATATTATGGCTGGTAATTCATTAATTGGGTTAATGGGAGTTAATGCAGATAATTTTGACCAAGTTAAGTTAACTGCAAAAGCTAAAGCACGGGGATACAAGCAAGAAAATCCTGATTTGCAATTAAGTTTATTTCAATCCAGTTCCTATTATACATACCAAGCGATTTTAGAGGAAAAGAACAAGTCAATCTCAATGTATAAGCAACACGCTTTTATTCATGGGAAAGAAGAATTTGCTAGTTTAGATGATGGAACACATCAAGACCAAAGACTATTAAACTTACGTGCATCTATTGATAACCTTAATAAAGAATCGCAAAAGAAGCTAAATATTTTGTTGTTGGATGAGTTTAGTAAAAAGCTCAAAATAAAATATGAAGAAGTCCAATTAGCTGGTAAACCGATAAAACGAGATTTAACTGTTGATGATATTGCAGCTTTAAAGCCTTTTCACTGGGGATATCATTTCGATAAGATTTTAGAACGGGGTGGATTTGATGCAATTATTACCAATCCACCTTGGGAAGTCTTTCAAACAGATGAAAAAGAATTTTTTTACAAATATGACAATTTAATTCAGAAAAATAAGTTAGATATAAAATCTTGGGAAAAACAGCGAGAACAATTACTAAAAGACCCAGAAATACGAACAGCTTGGCTAGAATATTGCAGTAGTTATCCTCATGTAAGTGTTTACTTAAAGAAATCTGAGCAATACAAAAACCAACGTTCAGAAATAAATGGTAAAAGTGTAGCACGAAAAATAAATCTGTATTTTTTATTTGTTGAACAGTGTTTTAATCTTTTACGTCTAAATGGTGAATGTGGAATTGTTATTCCTAGCGGTATTTATACTGACTTAGGAACTAAACAACTGCGAGAAATGCTGTTTAGCCAAACTAAAATAACAGGTTTATTTTGTTTTGAGAATCGTAAGACAATTTTTGAAGAAGTTGATAGCCGTTTTAAATTTGTTGTGCTTACCTTTGCGAAAGGTGGAAATACAACAGAATTTCCATCAGCTTTCATGCGTCATGATGTACAAGAACTTCAAAGATTCCCTAGAGAAGATAGCTTAAAAATCAATATTGATTTAGTGCGTAAGCTTTCTCCTGACTCTTTATCAGTAATGGAATTTAAAAATGAGATTGATATTAGCATTGCCAAAAAATTAACTAAGTTTCCATTGCTAGGTGAAAAGATTGAAAATAAGTGGAACTTAACTTTGAGACAAGAGTTCAATATGACAAGCGATAGTCATTTGTTTAAACAGCAAGCAGGAAAAGGAAGATTTCCACTTTATGAAGGTAAGATGGTTCATCAGTTTACCCACAAGTTTGCTGAACCAAGATATTGGGTAGATGAACAAGAAGGAAGGAAAGCTGTATTAGGAAGGAATGGTCAAGATGAAGATCAGAAATTAGATTATCAATTTTATCGTCTTGGCTTTAGAGATGTAGCTAGAAATACAGACATTCGCACGATGATTTCTAGTATCATTCCACCTAATGTTTTTGCTGGTAATACACTAATTGTCTCAGAACAATTTAATAACCAGAATGAACTACTATTTGCTTGTGCTGTTTTGAATAGTTTTGCTTGCGATTTTGTAATTCGACAGAAAGTAACCGCACATTGCAATATGTTTTATGTTAAACAGTTACCCATCCCCCGACTAACCGAAGGAGACAAATACTTCTCTGAAATAGTCGATCGCTCAGCCAAACTCATCTGCACTACTCCAGAATTTGACGAACTAGCGCAAGAAGTTGGACTAGAATCCCACAGCAACGGAGTCACTGACGAAAGCGATCGCGCAAAACTCCGTGCTGAACTCGACGGAATCATCGCTCATCTCTACGGTTTAACCGAAGCAGAATTTGCATATATCCTCACCACGTTTCCCATTGTCAAAGAACAAGTCAAACAAGATGCACTAGAAGCATATCGAAAATTTGCACCCTAAGTGATGCAGAAATTGTCTAAGCGATCGCAAATCACAAAAAATAATAACTAAATTTCTTCGTAACTATAAAAACTCAAATATTGTTATTTAGGTATTTATATTGAGAAAAAGCCGGGTTTTTATTTCTAGTTAGAGAAAATAAATATACATCCATCCCAATAAAGCGAAACTTACTAAATCGATCGCGAAATGACTGATATCCCGCACCCGGTATGTAACTAATGTAGAGACGTAGCACTGCTACGTCCCGGTAAATCTAATCTACATCCGCAGCGTGTTGCTTCAATTCATCCAAAGAAGCATATTCTAATGTAGATGCGTGAGTAGCCGATAAAACTACCTTCGGTGCAACTCCATCATCCATCGCTTCCTTCCAGCGAGAAGCACATAAACACCATTTATCCCCAGCTTTTAAACCAGGAAACTCATACATAGGTCTTGGAGTACTCAAATCATTTCCCATCGACTTCGTATAGACGAGAAATTCCTCAGTCATTTCCGCACAAACAGTATGTGCGCCGAAATCACCGGCTCCCGTGTCGCATACTCCATTCCGGTAATATCCAGTCATCGGAGAAGTACAGCAAACCTGAAGCTGTTCTCCAAGAACATTTTTTGCATCTGACATAATATCAATTATCAATTATCAGTGAACAGTTAAGTAAGTGGGTCAAATGAAATATAAGACCTTACCCTTAGTCCGGCTTCCCTCTCCCTTAATAAGGAGAGGGATTGAGAAGCCACTGCGTTGCGCGGGTTCCCCGCGTTGTAGCAAGTGGCGTGGTGAGGTCTTATCTTATATTTAATTACGCCTATCTACTTACCAGCGAACAGTTATCTATTTTTCACTGTTTGCTGTTTACGATTAAAATTTCTTTAGCTATCAACATAATATTAACGCGATAAAGGAGTTAGGGAGTAGGGAGTAGTTTTAAAAGTTTCCGGCGGTTAAAACCGCTACTACACAGGCAAAGTCCACCTTCGTGGACTGATGAATTTTGAACCCGCGCAAGGCGGGTTTAGCTTGTGTAGACGCGGTTTCAACCGCCAGGTTCAGTATTAAATTAGACTTTTTAAACATTCTCTAAGAATGTCTCCCCATCCCCAATTACCAATTACCAATTACCAATTAACCAACTTCCTCTCTTTAACAACCTGCTGATAAACTCTTTCAGTTTGCTTGCCAATTTTCGCCCAATTAAACCGCTTTTCTAAATCTTCGTAAGCATTATCTTTTAACCACTGACAATAACCGTGATTTTTCAATACTTCTAAAATTCCCCATGCTAAAGAATCGGGATTATTAACGTAGGTAACAACACCTGTTCTAGTATGTTGAACTACTTCTGGGAAACCACCCGTATTAGAAACTACTACTGGTACACCAGCGGCAAAGCTCTCTAATGCAACTATACCAAAGGGTTCGTAAAGGCTGGGGAAAACCGCACAGTCGGCGATTGTTTGAAATTTATCTAAATATTCATCAGCCATAAAGCCGGTAAAGTAGCATCTATCCCAGATTCCCAAATCCCAAGCTTGCTTTTTAAGTCGATCGGTATTACCACCACCGATGATCACAAACTTGACTTTACCTCCCATTTCTAAAAGTACTTTGGGTGCGGCATTTAATAATAAAAATATACCTTTTTCATAGGTCATACGACCGACATAATAAACGATTTTTTCATAATCTTCAGCAAATTGACGGCGAAAATCTTGCTTATGAAACTGTTGATGATGCTGCTTTTTTTCAGGACGGATACCGTTATAAATTACATCGATTTTATCCCAAGGACTATGTAGCGATCGCTCTATTTCCAGACGCATATAATTGGTACAAACAATAACTCTCCAAGCTTCAAAAGCAAGTTTGTTTTCTTTACGATGGATGTAGCTTTGAGTCTGGTTGTGAATTCCGTTGTGTCGTCCCGATTCGGTAGCGTGAATGGTGGCAATTAGAGGTACTTTAAAAGTATGCTTAAGCGCGATCGCAGCATCCCCCACTAACCAATCATGAGCGTGAATTAAATCAAACTGACCTTCTTCCGACATCAACTTACCACCTTGTTTTCCCATGCTTTGATTCATATTGACTATCCAGTGGAAAAAGTCATGACTCTGAGCTACAGGTACCCGATGTATTTTGATTCCTTCTACCTCCTCATAAAGTGGTGCTTCACCGAATTCGGGTGTAATCAAGTAAACCGAATGACCTAACTTTACTAATTCCGGGTATAATTCACCTACATGACGGGCAATTCCCCCCACAATACGAGGTGGAAACTCCCAACTTAGTACCAGTATTTTCATGTTTTACTCCCAAATATTTACGATATCGTTTAATTGGCGTTACTGAATCAGTTGGGTGAAGTTATGATTTCACATTGTTTGAGAGGTAGCACTGCTACGTCTCTACATGGGTTTCGTGTTTAATACAAAATGTAAATAAATATAATTCATTGTTGAATTGTGCAACGCCGTTTAATTTATAACCAATTAAAATAATTAAACGTGCGATCGCTCAATTTTACGGGAGTATTTATACTCAATTTTGGCTTGTTATAACAATTTGGTGACAAAATAAATTGGGAATAGGGCATTGGGGATTGAGAATAAATTAAGAGTCGCAGAATTCTAAACTCTATATTTCTGTCATAACGTACTTCTTTTAAAGTATCTTTTTTAGAGTCACTTCAAATATCTTTTGAGAACGATAAAAACAAATATCAAATTCCATGAAAAAGTTAGCTTGTCCTAAAAGCAGAGGAATCTGAGTAGCTTGTGTCCAAGCAAACACCAATCTAACATCAGGGAATTGTCCAACTGTAGCAGATAAAATTAACACTCTTGCTTCAATTTGAGCCAAGTTACCTGATAACTGAAGCACCGTTGTTTGTTCTTCCCAAACCGCTCCTAATTCGACTCCAATTTGATAGGGAAGAACATTTACCATTGCTCCTGTATCCAAAAGTCCGATAACTTCGTGCGATTTTTCCTTATAGTTTAACCTCAGTGGCAAAAACGGCTTGAAACTTGCTTCTCCCAAACTGTTATCACTTGATACAAAAGAATATCTTGCTGGATTACTCATTATTTTGGGAAGTTTCTGTATTTAAAGCCTCTAACATTATATTTGCAGCTTCTACCGCATCATAAGGCGACCAAACTGGATATAATGCACCAGATTTGATTAAATCTGTTTCCTCGTTTGCTAGCTCAGCAGCTAAAATTTGAATAATTTCAAGTTTATCTACGCGATTTAGTCTGCGTAATTGTTTCACTAACTCAGTTGATACCATTTTAGATTTTAGATTATCTCCCCATCTGTGCTTTCTCAAATCTCAACCAATCTTTCACCGCTTCACTCTCAGAATTTACGCCTTTTCTTAATAAAATTACGCCATCTTTGAAGCCGATTATGCCATATTCTTGATTATTCGTAATCTGATCAACTAAATTTATTAATTCTTTTAATGACTCGCGATCGCTGCGGAAAGCTGGTGCATACTTTTGTAACTGCCATAAATCGGCAATTAGATAATCCATTTTTACCACTTCTTGCCGGTCGTTTCGCAATTCCAACATCGATAAACGCAGAATTTCGCGACGACTTGAAAGGTGTGCTACGAGATAAGTGGTTGCAGATACGCTCGCATCTGGGGGGATTTGCGCTAATAAAGGACGAATTCCGCTGCGTACATGATGCCACTGTTCCGGTAGAGATACATATACCCAGGGCTTTATTGAATCGGGTATGAGAAAGTAAAAGGTACGATTTGGGTTTGATGTAAAGCTAAACAATAAAGATAGACAAATACAACCGATCCAAAAGCGACGAAATGACGGTTTAAATGCTTTAGGATGTTTTGACCACCAAATAATTGCACCGTAAAATAATCCGGGAACTACACTTAATGCATAACGAATGGTAATCGCTAATACCGAGTCACCCTTACCTAAAAGCAATTTTAGTAACGGAAATCCGGCGATACTCCAAGAAGCTGGTGCGATCGCAGGTATAAACGCCAAAGGCAGCCACTGACCGAGTAAATACTTAATTGTTCTGTCTACTGGTGTTACAAGTTCTATCAATAATCTTAGAGGATTGCTAACTATTCCCCAAATAATATCTAAGGTAGTGGCTTCCTCACCATCAACATATTGTCCGAATCTTTCCAACATAAACCGCTTGGAAATATCTTCAGAAAACAGCGGCATAATTAAATTAGTTAGCAGCAACATATACCCAAAACTAACGGTACAAACTGCTAATCCAGCACGAGGAAAGCGTTTACTCAGAACCATGTAAACCCCAACCCCAAATAATCCCACCCCCGCATCTTCTCGCACCATCAAAATTAATCCAGCCATCAGCCAAAACAGCCACCACCAGCGCTTTTCCATCGCCAGCAGCAAAGTAAAAATAAATAGCGGAATCTGACTGATATCGTGGAAATTACCCAGCGTCGGGCCAATCACAGCATTTGCAGCGTAATAGCTACCAGTAATCATCACCGCTAATCGAGGTTCTAAATATTGACGCGCTAGGACATACAGCATCAAACCCCCAGCCGTTATCAACGTTACCAGCAACACCGCCAAAGTTGCCGCATTCGGAAACAACGCATATATAGGTAGCCAAAGTAACAGTGCCGGAGTAAAATGCTGACCTAAGCGATGGTAATAAACCGTAGGAATTTCATTCGCGTGGACAACATTAGTAGAAAGACTTGAAGAAAGCGAACTTTGGAAAAAGCGACCGTGGAGATTATTCCAAAAAACCTGATTAAAAATACCTTGATCGAAAGATGCGTAAAAGCTAAAATAACGGTTTAATACTAGTACAAGACATATAACAAAGAATACTCCTGCAACCGGAAGAATCGGTTTAATAAAGGTAAATAAATTTGATAAACTTGAATTTGACTTAGATATAGTTCCTTGCAATTGTCACTACCTCACTCACTGACCTCATTGAAGATAAAAAAGTTAATTTTTATTTTTCAAGATTGAAATATTATAAATGCTTTTTGATTAAGAATTGGGCATGAGGCGTGGGACATTAGGAATAATTATTAAGATTGAACTCATAATTCTTAACTCCGAACACTGATTAAATGGATGACACTGATGACACTGATTAATAACTCCGGTGTTCTTAACTCTTAACTCCTAACTATTCCCAGAAAATGCCTACTTTAACAGTTGACACTCAAAATTTACTTATTGACTTAATCGCTCGTTACTCCCAAAAAGTTGATTATTTAATGATTCGGCTTGAGGAAGCGGAAGGAACTGATATCTTATTACGCGGTGATAAGGTAGAGACGCTGAGCGAATGTATTTCTGTTGGGGGACAGGTTCGAGCTTGTTATAAAGGTGGATGGGGTTTAAGTAGCTTTAATCATCTTGCCACTATTGAAGACCGTATTGAAGAAGCGATCGCAGCTGCACGAATTGTCGGTGATGAGGAAACTATATTAGCTCCTATCATTCCGATCCAAGCAGTATGTGAATTACCGCTGACGGGTACCGACCCCAGAAATATCTCTTTGAGTCAAAAAAAGCAGTTGTGCGATAATTACGCTGATTTAATCAAAAGTGTAGACCATCGCATTACTACAACCTCGTTGCGTTATGGTGATAGCGCTCAAAAAGTCATCATTGCGACTTCCGAAGGAACGCTGATCGAACAGTCATGGGTAGATATGGAAATGCGTTTCGCTGCGACTGCTAGACATGGTGAAACCGTACAAACTGGTAGAGAAACTACAGGTTCCCGTAAAGCTTTTGAAGATTTAACTAGTTTAGACGAACAAGTTACCAGCGCAGCCAGTAGAGCGATCGCTGCTTTGTCGTTACCTCCTGTCAAAGGTAATACTTACACCGTAGTCATTGACCCGATTCTTACCGGCTTATTCGTTCACGAAGCTTTCGGACATCTTTCTGAAGCGGATATGGCTTATGAAAATCCAGATTTATTAGAAGTAATGACTCTAGGAAGAAGGTTTGGGCCCGAAGACTTGCAGATTTTTGATGGTGCTGCACCCACTGGACATCGCGGTAGCTATTATTACGATGACGAAGGTACCCCAGCTACTACTACTCAATTAATTAAAGACGGAGTTTTAGTCGGACGCTTACATTCTCGCGAAACCGCAGGCAAATTAGACGAAACCCCTACCGGAAATTGCCGCTGTCTTAATTATCACTATTCCCCCATCGTGCGGATGACTAACACCTGGATCGAAAGAGGAAAAACGCCCGTAAAAGACTTGTTTTCTGGAATCAAAGAAGGAGTTTACGCAAAAAACTGGTTGGGTGGTATGACCAACGGGGAAATGTTTACTTTTGGTGCTGGAGAAGCATGGATGATTAGAAACGGTGAAATTGCCGAACCCGTCAAAGATGTGACTCTTTCTGGTAACGTTTTCCAAACTTTGAAAGATATTGAAGCGATCGGTGATGATTTTTACTGGGACGAATCTGGTGGTTGTGGTAAAGGTGGACAAAACGGTTTACCTGTAGGTTGCGGTGGCCCAAGTTTGAGGATCAAAGATGTAGTAGTAGGAGGGGAAGCTGGGTAGGGAGATGGGGTGATGGGGTGATGGGGTGATGGGGGGAGTTAGGAGTTAGGAATTAATAATTAATAACTGGTAACTAAAAATGACTATTTCTGTGAGAAAGAATGTAACTAAAATTCCACTTTTGGAAAGTGGAGATAAACTTACTCGCCATGAATTTGAACGACGATATACCGCAATGCCTGATAATAAGAAGGCGGAATTAATTGAAGGAATTGTTTATATGGCATCACCTTTACGTATAAGAAGTCATGGGGAACCTCATGGAAACTTGATTCTTTGGCTGGGAACTTATAAAGTTACGATTCCAGGTTTAATTTTAGGCGATAATTCTACAGTCCGTTTAGATTTGGATAACGAACCTCAACCCGATGTTGTATTGTTAATAGATGAAAAATTGGGCGGACAAGCACGAATTAGTGAAGATGATTACATTGAAGGTGCGCCGGAGTTAGTTGCTGAAGTAGCTGCTAGCAGTGCATCTAATGATTTACATGATAAGAAAAATGCTTACCGTCGTAATGGAGTTTTAGAATATATTGTTTGGCAGGTTTTTGAAAACAAACTTGATTGGTTTTATTTACAAGATGGTGAATATGTATCATTAGAAGCTGACGCGGCTGGAGTAATTAAAAGTAAGGTATTTCCTGGTTTATGGTTGGCTAAAGAAGCACTACTTGTAGGAGAGATGAAACAAGTTCTCGATGTTTTACAACAAGGTTTAAATTCACCAGAACACGCAGAATTGGTGAAACAGTTAACAACTGCTCACTGATGAAATATGGCAATATCAATTTGCTGTAATAATGTTTCTAAACTTGAACTATTATCTAAAACAATGTTAGCCTTGTGGATTTTTTCACTTAAAGGCATTTGACTGCTAATTCTGGCTTGTGCTTGTTCGAGGGTTAATTGATTTCGCTGCATCAATCTTTCTAACTGCTGTTGTTCGGAACAGCTTACTACCCAAATTTCTGTTACCAAGTCTGTCATATCTGCTTCAAATAATAAAGGCACAACTAAGACTAGAGTTTTTGCTGATATATTTTTTGTTTCTACAGAAAGGCGATCGCCGACGTAAGGATGAATCAAGCTATCTATCCATAAGCGTTCTTGTTGCTGACTAAATATTATTTCAGCTAATTTTTCGCGGTTGAGGCTGCCATCAGCAAGTAAAATTTTGTCTCCGTAACGTTTGACTATTTGCTGTAATAGCGACGAATTCACCGCAACAGCTTCTCTAGCGTAAATATCTGCATCTAATATCGGTAAACCATAAGCATCAGCTAAATAATTAGCGACAGTTGTTTTACCTGTCGCTATACCACCAGTTAATCCAATTATACGTTTCATGAATTAGAGAAAATTAGGAATGTTGGTTGATTTGTAATAATCTATTATCCATCAACAATTTCCAATTACCTTAAATTAGTTGCCCAATCGATAATTGCTTGAGTTAAACCGTCCAAGGTGTATTCTGAAGCTTCAACATCCACCCTTCCGAAATAAGTTTGACAAGCGATCGATGTTTGAGGACCGATAGAAGCAATACAAACTTCTTCGAGATAACTTGATACTACAGATGATTGATTGTCTTGGGAATTATCTGAAAAAACTTTTTGTGCTAATTGAGTAAAAAACTTCACCGTTTTGGAACTAGCAAAAGCAATTACATCAACAGTTCCACTTTGCAAAGCTAACTCAGCAGAAGGAGGAATACTATCAGGACAACAAGATTGGTAAGCTGCTACTTCGGTAATTTCTGCTCCTTGATTTTGAAATTCCTCAACTAAATTTTCCCTTCCACCAGTTTCAACCCTAGGAAATAAAATCTTTTGACCAGCAAGCTGTTCGGGAAAATGTTCTATTAAAGAATCGGCAATAAAATTGGGCGGAATAAAGTCAGGTTTTAAGTTATGATTTTCAAGTATTTTTGCCGTTTTCTCGCCAACAACAGCAATTTTCAGATTAGCTAAAGTACGAGCATCTTTACCCAATAACATTAACCGTTCAAAAAAGTAACTGATCCCGTTGCTACTCGTAAAAATTAACCAGTCAAATTCCGCTAAATTTGCGATCGCATTATCTAAAGCGTCCCAGCTTGAAGGGGGACAAATTTCTAATGCAGCCATTTCTATTGCATTCGCACCTGCATCTGCAATCAGCCGAGCAAATTGACTCGATTGTCCTACCGAACGAGTAATCAGAACAGTTTTTCCACTCAAAGGAAGAGTCGGAGATATTGTTGCAGAAATTTGGGATGATGTATTAGCTGTCATGGATTTAAAGTCCAAAGCGTAAGATAATCGGTAAGCCTGTAACTACATATTCTCAGAAAATCCGGCATATCTTACCACTTCGCCAATTACAATTACAGCGGGTGATAAACGCACGGTTTTTACTTGTTCTACGATTGTGGAAAGCGTACCAGTCCATACTTGTTGTTGGGCTGTACCGGCTTTACGAATAATCGCGATCGGAGTCATGGTTGTAAATTTATTTTTTCCATATTTCATTAATTGGTGTATAATCTCTGAGAGATGTTGTCCACCCATTAAGATTACTAGGGTATCTAACCTTGAAAGCGCTTCCCAATCGAGATCGGATGGTTGATGAGCGCTAAATACAGCGAAGCATCTACTCATCACAGCGTCCGTCAGAGGAATTCCTGCTAGCATTGGAGCAGCTATTGCCGAAGAAATCCCCGGAACAGCTTCAAAATTGCAACCAGCAGCGCTTAAGGCTTTAATTTCGGAAATACAGCGACCAAATATGAAAGGATCGCCAGATTTTAGCCGAATAACAAGCTTACCCTGTTGGCAGTATTTTATCAATAAATGATTAATTTCTTCTTGAGCAGTACTCGGTAAACCCCCACGTTTACCAACATAAACTTTTAAACAATCATCCGGTACCAACTCTAGCATTTGCTCCGAAACCAAAGCATCATAAACTAACACTCCAGCTTGAGCCAGCAGTCTATAAGCCTTCACAGTTAGATATTCTATATCTCCGGGTCCAGCACCCACAAGATAGACTTTTCCACGGTTGTTGGTCATATCTTAAGAATACAGCCTAAATTATTTTAGATTTTGGATTTTGGATTAAGTAATTAGTCAACCAAAATTATTTTTATACTTACTCCCTACTCCCTTTCTATCCCCGAAACCCATCTCCGAATACTGTTGACACAAGCCGACGGTTCACTATAATATTTTGTGTTGAAAGTATATTTATTTGATATATAGCTGTACTTTTAATTTTGTCAGATTCATCATATTTAAATACCAATTTTAAATACCAATATTTTTACTAATAGAAACTGGTTCGATTTTATATAGATGCTGCGTTTGCTGTCTGGCGATCGCGACCGGGAATAGTTAAGCGTAAATCATTAAATCTTGCACATTATTTATCATCAACCATTCGTTCAACAAAGGTAAGATATTTAATAGTGTTAGGACTTAGCAAAAAGGCATATTTTTCTTGTAGGGTGCTAGTACACAGACTAATTATCAACCTAGTAATAAGACGGTGAGTGTACGGCACCATCCGAGTTTTGTGACACTTGCGGCCATTCCTGAGTGTATTTGATTAATTTTTATTGATTAAAGGAATGCGAACCGAACTTGCTCGTCACTAACAGCAAAAAAGACGCTACCAATTCATAATAAGCATAAGCGAGCGGGACGCTCGCACTACTAACAAAGTATCGGTTTTTTCATAAAAATTACCAAATTCCAAAGAGGGTAACAGAGGAAGAACCATCTGAGAATAAACTGTAAATCCCGATTTTAATTATAGGTATTTCCTACTCCCCATTCCCCATTCCCCATTCCCCATTCCCCATTTCCTAAGTATTGTGTTAATTTGCCAAGAACCTAATTGCTCAAATCCCTTCAATGTAGAGGGAAATAAACATTGTATCAGTTGCGGAGTCAGCAATTTTGGTAAATTTTTGAGAAACCGTTATCGGGTATCAAATTTATTAGGAGAAGGTGGTTTTAGTAAAACTTATGCTGCGGTTGATGTAGATAGATTGGATGCACCTTGCGTTATCAAGCAATTTTTTCCTCAAGTACAGGGAAGTGCAGCAAGAGCTAAAGCAGCTAAATTATTTCGAGAAGAAGCATTCCGCTTGTACGATTTGGGAGAAAATCATTGGCAAATACCCAGATTATTGGCTTTCTTTGAACAAGGTTCAAGTTTATATTTAGTGCAGGAATTTATTGAAGGTCAAACTCTTTTAGAGGAAGTGAATTCTACTACTTTTGACGAATCAGCAATTAGAGGAATTTTAACCGATTTATTGCCAGTTTTAAACTTTATTCATTCTCATAACGTAATTCACCGCGATATTAAACCAGAAAATATTATTCGTCGCAAAGTTGATGGAAAACTGGTATTAATTGACTTTGGTGGAGCAAAACAAGTAACGCAAACCAGTTTAGCAAGACAAGCTACTGTACTTTATACTATTGGTTATGCACCAGCCGAACAAATGGCGGGTTTTGTATTTCCCGCAAGCGATTTATATGCTTTGGGTATTACTTGCGTGCGGCTTTTGACTCAATGTTTACCTTTACAAGACGATCGCGGACAATTTCACGACTATCTTTATGATGCCATGAACGGTGAGTGGTTATGGCGAAAAATTTTGCAAGAAAAAGGTATTACGATTAGCGATGAATTAGGAAGAATTTTTGATAAATTGCTGCAACATTTGGTCAAAGATAGATATCAATCAGCAACCGAAATTCTTGAGGATTTGAATTCTTCAGTATCCGATAAAGTAGCTGCTTCACCACCACAACCAACATTACCTGATTTAGCTAGTTTTGAATTTAATGTAGTGAGAGTAGATACGGTCGGAAAAGAAATTAAACGCTGGGTGAATAGAGCTAAATTTTTTACAGACAATTTGAGCAGTGAAATAATATTAGAAATGGTATTAATACCTGGTGGTAGCTTTATTATGGGTTCTTCTATTGTCGAAGGAGATACAGATGAACGTCCCCAACATATTGTTACTTTAAAACCATTTTTCATGGGTAAATACCCAGTTACTCAAGCCCAATGGAAAGCAGTCGCATCGTTACCGCAAGTTAATTGTTCCTTAAATCCCAGCCCATCAAAATTTAAAGGTGCAAACTTACCCGTTGAAAACGTATCTTGGCACGAAGTACAGGAATTCTGTGCTAGATTGCAAAAACAAACCGGACGACAATACCGTTTACCCAGCGAAGCAGAATGGGAATACGCTTGTCGAGCCGGAACTAGTACACCGTTTCATTTTGGTAAAAGCCTCAACGCTCAATTGGTAAACTGCAATATTGATAATTATCACCCCATAGAAGCGATCGCATACAGACAAACAACACCCGTAGGCAGTTTTGGTGTAGCTAACGACTTTGGATTATACGATATGCACGGGCAAGTATGGGAATGGTGCGCTGACCCCTGGCATAAAAACTATAAAGACGCACCCACAGACGGAACAGTTTGGCAATTAAGCGGAGACGTACATCGTCGCGTACTTCGCGGAGGTTCCTGGAGCTTCAGTACCGAAAGTTGTCGTAGCGCTAGTCGCAGTTGGAACGAACCTGAAGGAGGATTGAGGGTATGTGGTTTTCGAGTCGCAATGAGCAGTTAGGAATTGGGAGTTAGGAATTGGGAGTTAGGAATTGGGAGTTAGGAATTGGGAGTTAGGAGTTAGGAATTGGGAGTTAGGAGTTAGGAATTGGGAGTTAGGAATTGGGAGTTAGGAGTTAGGAATTGGGAGTTATGCGAGTGTCTCCCCATCTTTGCTTAAGCAGAAATAGAGGGGAGACAATTACCAATTACCAATTACCAATTACCAATTACCAATTACCAACTATTAAACAAGCTTCAAATCAGCATACTCAGCTAGTAAATCATCGCTAGTCAAAGTATCACCTTCTGCTTGGGGAGTCCACAAAATCTCAAATGCTAGTAATTTGTCGCTGGGTATACTGCCAAATTGACGCAGTGCTTGACTTAAATCATCTGCACTATTGATGTTAGGAACTTCGGCTTTACCTAAAGTTGCTGCGAGTAAGGTCACAACTAAATATTCTCCCGGTCCCTGGGTAATTAAATCGGTGGGATTGTCTAATTCGCCGCTAGATGGTAAAGCATTCTTAGGTTCGGCTGCTTTTAACCGATTGTTGACGTTAGATAATGTTTCTTCACTGAATTTGCTGCGTTCGGCTAAAGCTAAACGGTTAAATTCGGCTTCTGCGGAGTTCAAACGCGCTTGATTTGTACTACCACCTGCGTAAACCCAATATTCTGGATGACGCAATAAGGCAAGACTGGCTTCTTGTAAAACTTGCGCTCTAGCTTCTTCGGATTCAGTGTCGGCAGTTTCGGCCAGACGGTTTAGTTCGGCTTGCAGTTCGCGAGCTTGAGCTAATAATCCTACTTGCAAACGAGTCACGGAAATTGTTGGGTTGCTGCTGTAAGCAATTTCTTCTTCTCCACCGCTAGCAACTCTACGGAAGGTTTGGACTGCAAAGTTAGCTAAAGCGAAGAAAATCAAAATCCCAAATAAACCCCCAAATCCTCCACCTATACCCCAAAAAGGAAATAGGAAAGGCAAACCAAATCCACCACCGGGATAGGGAGCGTATCCACCTCCGGGAGGTGCGTAAGTACGAGGAGATGAGTAAGGACGGCTGGAAGGCATTCTGAAAGAACCACCACCAATTCTACCCCCACTACGAGCAGCTAGCGCCCCCGATGCTTGGCTAAATACCAGCGTAAACACTAAGAAGGTAACTAGGACGGATTTCAAAAGCGGTTTGATGACACTTTGTATTTTTTTACGCATGATACGTTCTGTTGCAAAACAATATTAACGATATTAGTTACGGTTGATGCCAATGTTAATAAATATATTTTCTAATTCAGCCCACAATAGCTGATTGGCACATTTACTATTCTTTACTTACTACATCTTAAATTTATCGTTTCTGATTAGGGTTAGACAGTAACCTTTGGAGGGAAATCCACCGTAGATAACCGTACCTTGGGAAAAATGAGGAGTAAGAGGAATAGGTTTAACTCAAGTTCACGTAAAAAATGTACTAATTACTTTCTACCCGCTCTAAAACTACCTAGCAAATTTACTCTGTGTCTCCGTGTCAGTTTCAATTCAATACTGCTATCCTCTTAGAAAATTACTGGAGTTGAGTAAGCACAAAGCAGGAAGTAATCTTCATAAATATAAATATAAAGTAATCTTTATAAATATAAGTACATAGAAGTAGGATGCATTGTAATGGCGATCGCCCTTAGTCAGTTAGTAGGTTAGAGTTCCAAACCAAATTTCTTCGACATCTCATATTTCGGCATATTTGCCCAAATTTATAGTTAATTCACTGTCTTTTATAGAGATGTTCTTCAGTCTTTAATTATTAGTATAAAAAATAATAATATATTTCGCCAGCTAAGTTTTTCTTGGCTTTTGATGATTGGTAAAATTATATACTTATTATTCATTTAAAGAATAATCGGCCATGAGGTTTTTTTGTCTATTATTATACAGACACCAAAGATATAATTTTATACTAGTACATCAAATAACTATAATTTTGTTTAAAGATTCAGTGAAGTAAACTCAATTAATTATCAATTAAGTTAGTCTTTATATTAAAGTTCTATAAAGTACACCTACTGTACTAGTACTGTACTAGTAGAAATGATTATTTTCGTTGCGCGTGAAGCGGTTAATTATGATTAAGATGGATTTCCCTAGGGATTATTACTCATGCGGACTTGTTTATCGAAAACGTCAAGCAAGTATGTGGATCGAGTAAGTTATGCTTATAATCATCCGTAAGGAATAAACTATGTCTAAGGAATTTCTCTATGCTTATTGTTAAATTGGTGCAGTTGTTCTAAGTAAAAAATCTGGTTTACGGTTATGTAGGGTTAGCGTCCGACGACTGTAAATAAAAGATTGAGTTTGGAAGAAGCAAGTTGATCTAAATGAACGAAGATTATTCTTGCTTGTGAATTTAGCGTTAAATTAGGTTGCACTAACCGATCGTTCAAATATGTGTCTCTATTAAGGTTCGGAGGGGTGAAAAGTTTATGAAACTGTTACTAGTATGTACTTCTGGGGGTCATTTTTCCACCATGAGGAGACTAGAGTCTTTTTGGTGCAATCATGAGCGAGTATGGGTGACTGACCCGAAGAAAGATACAAAATTATTAGAAAATGGTGAAAAAGTTCATTGGTTGCCGTATCAAGCTCCTAGAGATATATTGGCATTTTGGCAGAATATTCCTCGGGTATTTAAGATAGTCTATTCAGAACAACCTGACATAGTAATTTCAACGGGGGCTAGTATTGCCGTTGGATTTGCAATTGCAGCTAAGTTTCTTGGTAAAAAGTTTGTGTATGTGGAGAGTATCTCTCGCTCGGAAGAACTGAGTTTATCTGGAAAATTGGTTTATAAATTTAGTGATGAATTTTATGTACAGTGGCCCAATTTATGCCGCAAGTACCCAAAAGCAATTTTTAAAGGATACGCTTAGAGGTTACAAGTAAATGCAGGTCACTTTCATTGTTATTTAGATGATTACTGTTACATTAGGAACCATACCTTTTTCCTTCGATCGGGCTATTAATTGGTTGGACAGTCTTTTAGACACTGGGGTGATTTCAGAAAGCGTATTTGTGCAGCATGGAACAACTGATGTATCTGCGCTGGCAAAATATCCCTTTGTAAAAACCGCACCAATCGTTGAGACGAATTTGTTGATGAAAACAATTGAAGAGTCTCGGCTGATCGTATCTCATGCTGGTCAAGGGTTAACGCGGGGGTTAGCAGCCCAGGGAGCAAGTTTTATTTTGGTACCGCGTTTAGCTTGTTATAAAGAACATATCGACGACCATCAATTATGGTTTGCTCAAGGGGTAGAAAAATTAGGAATAATTTATTGCATGAGCCTAGATAATTTGGAACAAGCAATAAAATGTCCGCCACCTAGTTTTAAAGGACAAATATTCGACGAGCCAAAATTAGCCGAGCATTTAATGCAGATATATCCGGTAAGATCTTGAGGATGCAGTATAAGATGAGGGCTTTTTAAATGAATAGAATTGCCAAAATAGTGATGCGGCATTGGAAACTGCTTTTGGCTTGGAATGTTTTGGTGTTAGGAATAACAGCGGTTAACATCAAAATAACACCTAGGGTGTGGAATAGCCAAGCACAATTAATATTACCTAACGTAACTAATAATAGTGATGCAGATTTGGGTAAATTGGGTAGTGTCCGGGATGAAGGGGTAGTTTTTTCCCAACAGCTTAACCCGTTAAATATCCTATCTTCCATTGCAATGAGCGACAATGCGATCGCCAAAGTGTGGGAAAACGACCCGGAGAAAGACCAGTTTACGGAGTTGAGCAAGTACAAAAAACTCTTTGAAGTTTCTCCTGAGAAGGAATCCACGGTTATATCCCTTACGGTAAAGGGCTCTAGTTCCGAATTAGCAGCACAGCGAGCAACCGCATTAATTGCAGCGTTTCGCAATCGGTTGCAGGAATTACGACTTGATGAAGCACAACAGCGATCGCAATTCATGCAAAATGAAGTCAAAGAAGCTTTGCAGAAGTTGCTTGTAGCACAAAAATCTTTGAGTGAATTTCGTAAAAATTCCAATTTGGTGAACTCAGACGAGCAAACCAAAGAGATTATTTTAGCGATGAACACTTTGAATACAGAACAAGCCCAAGCAATTGCGGAAGCTCAAGCAGCCGAAGCGAGAATGAGAATGCTATCGTCTCGCGTAGCTTTGAGTCCAGCAGCGGCAGTAGGTTCGGTAAGACTCAAAGAATTAAAGGAATATCAGTTAATTCGCGATAAATTAAGCGAAGTTGAAGTTGCACTGGTCGAAGCTAGAGGTAAATTAACCAGCAACCATCCCCAAGTTCAGGATTTGCAATATCAGCAAAATGTATTGCGTGACCGACTTGGGCAATATGCTGCCGATTCTAAAGGTAATGTCGCTGGGGTTGATAGCACAATCGGTGAAAATACTGCTGGTTTAGCCGAACAAATGGTTTTAGCAGAAAGTCAGGCTATGGGAATGCAGGCAAAAGCCCAACAATTGCAACCAGCGATTGATCGATTGGCAGTAAAGTTAAATTCTTTACCAGATAAGCAGGCGAAACTACTCGAACTGCAACGACAATATGATATTGCCGAGGGCGTTTACAACGGGATAGTAGCGCAAGCAGAACAGGCAAAGTTAGGTGCTTTCAGCGCTTACCCCAGCGTTCAGGTGCTAAATCAGCCGTTAATAAATAATAAACCCGTCGGGCCGAAGTTGAGATTAATGATACTTGGAGCATTGCTAGCTTCTAGTTTCGGTAGTGCTGCGATCGCGCTGTTTTTGGAAAATCGCAATCCTTTACTCAGTCCCAAAGATATTCAACAAACCAATATTCCCGTACTTGCGAGCATCCCCTATATCAAAAATATCAGTGGTAAATTAGACCAAATCGGAGGAGAAATCGAGTTTCAAAGATTGGCTTCCGCAGTTAGTTTAATGCAGCTAGATTCCGGACGGTTAATGATTGCTAGCGCTACCACCGGGGAAGGTAAAACTACAACTGTTTTGGGGTTAGCAAATGCGCTGATCGGTTTGGGTTTTAAAGTATTAGTTGTGGACGGAGATTTCCGCAGAGCAGAACTTTCTCGCTCTTTAGGTTATCAGTCACAAATCAACTGGGATACGCGATTTACACAAAATCAAGTCCGTCCCAATCTGGATTTGTTATCGGTAAGCATTCCCGAAGCTAAAATCTCCGAATTTGTTGCTCGTGGAGAATTTGAGCAGCATTTGAACTACGTACAAGCCAACGGTAAATATGATTACGTCTTGGTCGATAGTTCTCCAGTGACTATGACACCAGAAGCAGCATTAATTGCCAAAATTATATCAAAAGTACTGTTTGTGGTACGTTCCACAAGTAGCCATCGTAACTATTTCTGCGACAGTATCGAACAATTAACGCGACACAAAGCCGAAATTGCGGGTTTAGCAGTTAACGGTGTAGAAACAAGAGCGCAAGGCTATATGTACGGACAAAGTATTGTTCAAGTGTAGTTAAGTACTCATGCAACAACCAGGGTTAAAAGCTGCCGATCAAAAGACTAGCGATCGCGATATATTCTCCGGAATTTGGATTCGTTGGGGAGAATTAACGCGATCGGAAAAAGTTGTTTGCGCTTACATTACCTTAATTCCGTTGTGGTGGATGTGGGGGTGGAGACTTTATTTTGTCTTTTTAGTCGCGGGTATTATTATTCATGAATTGCGCGAGAATAGAGAAATTCGTTTGCAGCGTCCGAGTACTGCGGTGATCGGAATTATCTGTTACGGCCTATATAGTTTAATCGTGAGATATTTTTACGGAGAAGCTGAAGGTCTGCGACTCAATTTTAATGTTGTAATCTCACCTTTGAATAATATAGTTTGTTTTGGTTTGCTGCTGTGGTACGTACAGGATCGAAAAATCCGGATTCGTCAACAAGTGGTTTTTTGGTCATTTTCGATTGCGATCGCGATGATGTTTTTGATGTGGGGGGTGATTTATTTTGGATTACATCAAGCAAGTTATGTACCTCCTCGTTCGATTTATGGTTTGTTGACGGGTAAATCAAGCGGTTATGAACCCGGAGATGGGAATAGTAACTTTTTAATGCCTTATTTACCTACAGATGAATCTATAGGAGGATTAGTTCGTTATGTATATTTTTTCCCCGGTCCAGAAGCTTTAGCTTTAGTAATGGGTTTTGTAAGTCTATTATCGCTAGATATCAAAAACCGTCTTTGGTCTTTGCTTTTATTATTTGGTTCGGCTTTTTTATTACTTACAAGTGGAACTCGTTCGGTTTGGGTGAGTTTACCAATTGTTATTGGTCTGCGTTATTTATTGACAACTGGTAAGGTTTTTGGTCCGGCATTTATCTGCGGATTATTAGCAATTGTCAGCTTTAGTTCTTTGTCAGTTCCTATTATTAGTAATACGGTCATAGATAAAGTAACAAATACAGCCCAAGCAACAGCAAATGCTCGTGCAGATTCCACAGAGGTTCGGGGTGAAATCTATCGATTGACAGCAAAAGGGATAGAAAACGCTGATAATTCGCAATTAATTTTCGGTCATGTAGTTCCAGGAATTGGAGTTTTACCGGGATACGAACCGGCAAAAGTTGGTACTCATAGCTTTATTTTAGGAACCTTACTTTATCGAGGTGGTTTATTAGCTACCGGATTTTTCTTGACCTTTTGGATATCGTTGCTTTGGTGGCTATACAAAACGCGACAGAACAGACCTTCATCTCTTTTGATATTTTTACTTTTTAGCTTTACATTTGCCACAATGGAGCTAGAAATGCCGGTTCTTGCGATTGCTTTAGTTTGCGTTATGCTGCGTACAGATAAAAATTATTTACCGCGAGATAAAGCTTTTAATTACATTTACAAGAAGGAATAAGCAGCAGTTTATTGATATTTCCCACTCACTTAACATGAATACAAATCCCGTAAATCCCTTAGTGAGCGTAATTATTGGTAATTATAATTACGGTCGTTTTATCCAAAAAGCAATTGAGAGCGTTTTGCATCAAACATATCGAAATTTTGAATTAATAGTTGTAGATGATGGTTCAACAGATAATTCGCGAGAAATTATTGAAAGTTATCAAGATAAACTAACTGCAATATTTCAAGAGAATGGAGGACAAAATGCAGCATTTAATGCCGGATTTGCTGTTTCAAAAGGTGAGATTATTTGTTTTCTAGATTCTGATGATTACTATTACCCAGATAAATTAGCAAAAGTTGTTGCAGCATTTAATCAAAATCCTAACTGGGTACAAATATCACACGGACGCACTACAGTTGATGCTGACGGGGGAATTGTTGGTCGCGATCCAACTTATTTTAATCAAGGTGATGTGAAACCCTTGCTTTTGCAGTGGGGAAGATATGCTTGGGCTGTAACTTCTGCATTATCATACCGACGTTCAATTTTAGAGAAAGTCTTACCGTTCCCCAAACAACCTACTGCTGGTGATACTTACTTAACAGCAACTGTACCATTTTATGGAGAAATAGGCAAAATCAACGAGCCATTAATGTATTATCGCAAACATGGCAATAACATCCAAGCCAATAGCGACAAGTTCACTTACTTAATTAAGCAACGCGAGGACACGGCTAACTGTATTAATAATGCAGCAAGTAAGGTTGGTATAAATCAACGTTTCGATATTCAACGGGATATAGATTACCGTAGTTTCAAAATATTACAATCGGGTCGCGGTTCATTAACTGAAACCTTGCAAATAATCTGGATTACTTTGCAAGAAGGTGTAGCTATCGGTCACAGTTTTAAAGATACATCAGAAAGACTTGTAAGACGCAGTATATGCGCTTTATTTCCTAATGAAGGTAAAATTTATCGAACTTTAGGATTGCGTCGTTACTTGCTCTTCAAATTAACGGGTAATAAACCGCAATTACTCCCTTCTCGCTCTCTGATTAGCTATCTCTCTGTACTTCTTTCCTCTGCGTACTCTGCGTCTCTGCGGTTTTTTAATCGGTAATCTTCTACCGGGAAGGGAGTAATCTATAAAAAATCTCAAACTCTGAGTGAGAACAATCCAAAATCTAAAATCTAAAATCGAATGACTAGCTTATTAAGTCCAAACAAAACATCTAATTCAGAAAAAAATATTCGTAAAAAGCTGATAATTATCCCAGCTTACTGCAATTCTTTAGGTGGTACAACGGTTAGTTTGTTAATGCTAGCGATAGGTTTTGCTCGCACTCAAGCATCCGATCAATTATGCATTTTGATCCGTAAAGGTTCTTTTATGGAGAAGTATTTTAGAGATGCGGGTCAAGAATCTTGTATTGAATTGATCGAGGCTGATAATTCTAATGAATTTCTTAAATCTGCCTTACGATGGGTGAATAAACAACCGAAGCATTATCCTTTATTGCTCGATAATTTAGTTTGGCGTAGTTACTTACCAATACTGACATTATTCGCACCCTCTCTTCGTTTAAGCGGTCGTCAAATTTATCATTTTTGTCATGACTTAGCGCTGTCTTATAATAAATTTGGATATTTAGCCAGAAAAGTGGCTTTTACCAGTCTTGCTCCCGGAGCTATTTGTAATTCACAATTTACAGCATCACATATTCGTGGTTTAATGCCAGATATTCGCGGAATTCTTTATCAACCTGTTGATTTAGAAAAATTTAATCAAAAAGCAAATAATACTCCTCCCGATGCTTTGAAGCCGATTATCGATTCCGGAGCGCGAATCATGCTGACTCCTTCACGCATCAACAAACCCGGAATTATCAACGATAAAAACTTGCGATCGCTAATCCCAGTCCTAGCTCACTTAAATCAAATGGGTGGTAATTATCACGCAGTAGTTATGGGGGAAGACCAATCTCCCGAAAATATTTATAGTCAGGATTTGCTTGAAAGTGCCACAAATGAAGGTGTTGCAGACCGCTTTACAATTTTACCTCCAGCCCTAAATATTGAAGATTATTACAAGCACGCAGATATAGTTGTTACTTTAGCTCCCAGAGAACCCTTTGGACGCACTGTTGTAGAAGCGATCGCTTGTGGTGTGCCGGTAGTTGGTAGCAATACGGGTGGAATTAACGAGATTTTGCAAAATTTTGCACCTGAATGGACTGTTAACCCCGATAATTTTGTTGAAGTTGCACAAACTATTATGAATGTTGCTCAAAATTTAAATACAAAAGACCTTTTGAGTAAAGGAAATGATTGGGTTTATGCTAACTGTAGTTTGTCAAGTTATGCAATAGGAATGATGCAGTTTACAGGTTTAAGTAGTTAAATATGTTTGATTAAAAAAACCGCAGAGACGCAGAGCATAGAGAAGTATTGAATTTAGCTCATCAAACAAAATTACTTTAATTTTTATGGAAAAAGTTTTCTTTTTAACTGGTGCAAAACCTCCTCAAACAGGAGGAGAACTTTATAATTATCAACTTTCACAACATTTAGAAAAACTTGGGTGGGAGCAAGAATATGTCAGTTTGCATGAATACAGGCATTTTTTAAGATTGGGTAAAATACCAATTGTTGGAGATACATTAGTATCTTTGATATTGACCGTAATTTTGTTTCCATATCAGGGAATTTTAGTTGAAGACCATTATTTTAGTAAATATTTATTCTTGACAAATATTATTCAACGTTTTTTTAGAAAAGGTAAAGTTGTTATTTTAGTGCATCTTTTCTACGGTTATAAAAGTAACGATAAATTCGCAATTAGAAGGTTAATTAACAAATTTATCGAACAATTTAGATTATCTTTTGCCGATTTAATCGTTACTAGTAGCGAATATTCTAAAAGTGAAATCGTTTCTGTGGGAATTAATCCTGAATTAGTTCACGTTTTATCACCGGGATTAGATAGGGAGAAGTTTCAATTATCTAAAGACCGGAAATTAAATAATCAAGCAAGTAAGAAAATATTATGCGTGGGTAATTACGTTCCCAGGAAAGGTATACTCTATTTAATAGAAGCCTTTTCTCTGATAGAAAAACAAGGTTTTACCCTACATTTAGTAGGTAATCGTAAAAATAATTCAACTTACTACAATCAATTAAATAATGCAGTCAAAAAGTTAAATCTAACCGATTGCGTTGTGTTTCACGATGGTGCAGACCAAGAAAATATTAAACAATTATATGCTTCTAGCGATATTTTTGTTTTGCCTTCTTTTCAAGAAACCTTTGGAATTGTTTTTTTAGAAGCGATGCATTACGGATTACCAATTATTACCACTAATGTAACTGCAATGCCAGAATTAGTAGAAGAAGGTAAAAATGGTTTTCTAGTTCCACCCGCTGATTCTCAAGCTTTAGCTAAAGCTATTTCTAAGTTAATTAAAAATCCCGATTTAATCGCAAAAATGGGAGCAGCGGGACGGAAAAAAGTCGCTAATTCCTATTATTGGGAGCAAACTTGTTCTAAATTTGCCTCTATTGTTCAAAATATGAAAGATGATCAAACCGCAGAGACGCAGAGAGCGCAGAGGAAAGAAGCATAGAGATAGAGATATAGTTATTTTTAGAGCGATATTACTAATATAATTAGCAATGCAAAATATTTCACAAATCCAGACCACTGCAATTAAACAAGAAACGTCTTCACCAGATATTTTAGTTGTTTCACGTACCTTTTTACCAAAAGAAGGGGGAATTGAAGAGTATGTATACAACCGCTGTTTGCAAAATCCCGAACGAGTTATTATGTTAGCAGCGAATTTTAAAGGCGATCGCGAATTTGATCGAGTCCAAAATTTCCCCGTACATCGCTGGTATTTACCAAATATTCCGCGCTTATTTGGTTTATCGGCAGTAATTAAACAAATTCTGAATATGTTCTGGTCGTTTGTTTTAGCAATTAAACTTTATTTTCGCTATCGCTATCACTATATAGAATGGGGACATGGTTATGATTTTCCGGCAATTTTATTATTAAGTTATCTTTTACCAATTAAATATTTTATCTATTTACACGGAAACGATATTCTTTGTCCCTTACGTAATCCCATATTAAAAAAACTATTTGAATTAACTTTACAACGCGCTACAGGTATTGTTTGTAATAGTTCATTTACAAAAGATTATCTCAGCGATAAGTTCAAATTTGATACTCCAACTTATGTAATTAATCCTATAGTTAGACCGGAAAAATTTGGCAATATTAATAATCGACAATACCTTGATGCGCGGTTAAATATCCGTGAAAAATACAATATTTCCGAAAATGCCATAGTAATTCTTTCCGTGGGAAGATTAGTAAAACGTAAAGGTTTTGGAAGAATTATCGAAAATTTAAATCAGCTTTTAGATCAAAATTTAGATGTTCACTATATAATCTGCGGTAGAGGAAAAATGCAGTCCGAACTCGAACAAAAAGCCGATGTATTGCAAGTAAAAGAAAGAGTACATTTTGCCGGATTCGTACCCGATGAAGACTTAGCAAGCTATTACGCAGCAAGTGATATTTTCGCCATGCTGACATTTTATGATACTCAAAACGCAAGTATAGAAGGATTCGGGATAGTTTACGCAGAAGCAGGTTATTTTGGTAAACCCGTAATTGCTTCTCGTATCGGTGGTGTAGAAGACGCAGTACATCACGAAGAAAACGGTTTATTAGTAAGTCCAGATTCCCCAGAAGAAATAACGAGCGCATTAACTCGCTTATGTAAAGACAAACAATTACGCGAAAAATTAGGTAGCAAAGGAGTAGAATTAGCCCAACGTAAAACTTTGCATTCGGTTCTTTATAGTATTCCTAATTCCTAATTCCTAACTATTAAAAATGTCGAATATTAGCACTAAAAAAATAGCTACAAGTAGTCTTTGGCTGACTGCTAGTTTCGGTTTTGCTAAAGTATCTCAACTGCTTGCTCAGATATTTTTGGCACGTTTACTGTCACCTGATGACTTCGGTGTTTGGGGTATGGTGTTGATTGTCACAACCCTTAGCGCACTGTTTAAAGATGCTGCGATCGCATCGGTATTAATTCAACGCGGTTTGGACAACAAAAAATTAGTAAACGCTGTTTATAGCTTGGGTGTAAATATCTCGATTGTGATGTTTATTATTCAGGCTTTAGTTGGATTTCCGTTAGCTAAATTTTTCGGTGAACCGTTAGTTTTTCCCCTAACTTTAGCTGTCTCTTTTGTATTTTTAATTGGTGCAGGTGCAGGTTCTCATGGTGCTGTATTGCAACGTCAAATGAGATTTCGCGAGTTAGCAATTATTGATAGCTTTTCGGGTTTTGCGCGTTTTGGTGGTGCGGTAATTTGTGCTTCTATGGGTGGTGGAGTCTGGTCTTTTGCTGTTGCAGAAATTGCCATGTCATTAGTTGATGCTTTTTTGAAACGTTATTTTAGTCGATATCATTTCACATATAGTCTCAAACCAGATACAGAAGCCATTCGCGAAGTCCGAGCCTATATTAGTAGTTTAATTGGAATTAATTTAGCCGTTTATGCTAACACTAATTCCGATAATTTAATCATCGGTAGATTAATTGGTGCCAAATCTTTGGGTTACTATAACATGGCTTATCAATTAGCTATGTTACCAACATTTGCTTTGTCACAGATTAACCGAGTCAGCTTTTCGGTACTCTCACAACGAGACAACGAAGGGAGAAAAATTTATCTTTGTCGGATGTTGGAAATATATGCTGTACTGTATGCTGCGGTGTACGGTGTAGGGTTTCTTGTAGCACCGATGCTTATTCCTTTAGTATATGGTAATGAATGGACACCAGCAGTAAATATCTTTCAAATAGTGATGATTTTCGCTTATGCAAGAGGTTTTATGTCGATTCTCGGTACAGCTTTAAATGCTATAAATAAGCCAAATATTAACGCTGCAATTAATTGGGTCTTGGTTCCGCTTTCTATCCCAGCTTTCTTTTTCGGAGCTAATTTAGGAGGAGTCAAAGGAGTTGCGATCGCAGTTGCTTTAGTGATGGGTGTCGGTGCGAGTATTTGGTTTTGGTTTGCTATGAGTCGCGCTGCAAAATGGAATATTTTAGAGTTATTTAAACCAGTCATCCTCCCAACTTTAACTATTATAATTGCACTGTTTACTGTAATTAATCTTCCCCTATCTTCTTCTGGACAAATTTTTATCCAGCCACTTTTATTAATTACAATCTACATAATTGGACTGTCAATATTCTCCGCTGGTAGAATTCCTCGATTGTTAATAAGTTTAGCCAAACGTTCTTTAAATATGGCTTAAATAATTATCAATTATCAATTATCAATTATTCAATTTTGATAATCGTGAAAATAATTGGGTTATCAGCCTCTATAAATCAACTATTTCGCAACCAAATATAGAACCTAAAAAATTAATGTTTATACCTTTATGTAAGGATTGTTAAATGTCAGTTATCCCTACTCACTGATATGAAAATAAAAGTTCCCCTGTCTTCTCAAGTTTCGGACAGACTTTTTTTCTTGGAATTTCTCAAAGCAATTAGTATTACTGCCGTAGTATCATACCACGCAATCTTTTTACCTCGGTCTGCTTTTGCCGCAAGTAGTGGTATTTTAGAAACTTTATTTGCTCCTTTGAGATTCTGCGTTCCAGTTTTTCTGACAATTTCCTTTCTACTTTTTGAACGTCAAATTGCTCAGTCTCAAATCCAGTTAACTTTACCTTTATTGCAAAAACGTTTAATTCGTTTACTGATACCAACTGTGTTTTGGTTCGGTGTAGCAGCAGGATTAAAAATTATTAATCGTAATTCTCCTACAGAAATTATCAATGCAATCTTAACAGGAGAAATATTTACAGGTGCTTATTATTTGCTAATAGTATTGCAATTAATCCCGATTTTTTACTTAACCCGTAAGTGGTTAAATCGGCAAAAAAATATTTTTATCACTATTGCGATTCAAGGGCTGATTTTCTTATTTGTTTACACGAGTATTTGCGGTTTATTTGGAAATCAGGTATTAGCATTTTTAATCAAAATGGAGCGTCCTTTGATTATTTATTGGTTTGTTTACATAGCTTTAGGGATATATATTTACAAAAAGTTAGCTTGGATAGAACATAAATCGCGTTCTCTAAATAAAACCAATAAACTGCTAATTTTGTGCTTTACTGCTGCAATAATGATGATTGAATATAGAGTCTTAACTTTACTTTTAGCAGACTCACTTCGTCCCTTCGATTATGCTGCATTCTCCTGCATATTGAGCGTACCGGCAATGTTTATCTGTTTCGCATCCGTCAGCGAAAAAAATTTACCAACACCCGCTGTTAAACTAACCAAACTACTATCAAAATACAGCTTAGGAATTTTTTGTATTAATGGTATCTTAGCGCAAATATTCTTGTCCATCGGAACCAAATTTTTCAGCCAAGCAAAAGTCAGCCTCGTTCAAATACTGGCAATTAAAATTATCGGCTGGATAATATTACTCACAGTTTCATTACTGTTATCAATATTATTAAAAAAATTGGGATTAAAAAGAGTTGTTTGTTGATAATATTTTTATTAATTACTTGTTAGTTTCTCGTTTCTCGTTACAAGGTTCTACCTTGTAATGCATTTGTAGAGGCTCTGCCTCAAGTATATTAAGAGGCAGAGCCTCCAGCCAAGCGTTCCCAGCCGGAGTCTGGGAACGAGTCAAACAGTCAAAATTTTATTTATGAAAAATTAATTACAAATTACGAATTACGAATTACGAATTATACTCACCCTCCCCCGACAATAGTAACTATTTCCAAACGGTCATTTTGCTTGATTTTTGTTTGTTCCCAATATTGACGATGCAAAATTTCGCCGTTATACTCAACAGCAACTAAGCGAGGATTATAACCTAGTTGTATGAGTAAATCCGGTAACAAAGTGTCTTTAGATAAGTTACGGATTTCTCCGTTTACTTGTAACTCAAGATTCATACACTTTTAACTTGCTATCTATTATTTGAGGACGGTGTAATTGTGATAAAAAATATTGCGTTACCAAAGTTGGCTGCTCTGCTTGCATGATGCTTCGCACTACTGCTACACGACTTGCTCCAATTTCAACTACATCATTGAGATTGTTCGGGTCTATTCCACCGATCGCAAACCAGGGTATTGGACAATTTTTTGCCGCATAGTTAATATATTGCAATCCAACAGCTGGTTTACCTTCTTTAGTTGGAGTTTCGTAAATTGGTCCGACACCAACATAATCGGCACCTTCGGTAATTGCCCTTTGCATTTCATCGGGATTTGTGGTAGAACGACCTATCAATCTATGAGGACCGAGTAAATTCCGGGCTAGGGATATAGGCAGATCTTGCTGTCCCAAATGCACACCATCGGCATCTACTGCCAAAGCTAAGTCTATACGGTCGTTGATCAAGAACAAAGCATCATAGGCGTGACACAATTGACAAAGCTTTCGAGCTTCTTCCAAACGAACGGTATCCGTAGCCGTTTTCTCGCGATACTGTACCAGTGTTAGTCCTCCTTTGAGAGCAGCTTCTACAGTCTCCAGTAAATTTTCACTCTTTGAGGTAACTAAATACAAACGCGATCGCAAAAGTTGTTGGTATCGAGCAAAACCCATTAAATTACTTTCGAGGGTATAAACTCGATAGCGGATTTGCTTAAAGGCTTTACCCATACCGGAACTGTAAAGCTTACCGTATTCTTCAAGCACCCGCACGGCTTCCTGAACCCGACAGAAGTTAGCTTGTAAGAGCGATTTAACGCTTTCACGCTGTTCTTCTTGAGGATGACTTAGTTCTGTACCCGCATCATCCGGTGTATTCCGTGCAGCCCTTAAATCAGCGGTATGCCAAATTGCTACCTCTTGCCGTAAATGCTTGCATTCTCGCGTAAAATCGCTATTGTTCAAGCCAAAGCGACACCACTCCTCGATAATTCGCAAACCTTCACGAGTCCGATCTAAATTCGCGTCTAGAATCCGCAATACAACTTGCTGCACTTGCTCCTTCTGGCTGTATGGCTCGACCATTACAACAACCCCATTATTGCCTTCATCGTAACAGTCCACTTTCATGTTCCTAATGTTATTATCATCGTTGATTTTTTTAACTAAATTGATTTGTATTAAAAGTAGTGGCTGTGGGTCATGGAATTTTGGATTTTAGATTGGCGATTTTGGATTAAGTATTAGATTTCATCTAAATCATGTTAAGTATTAAAATATACTTTTTATTCCAACTTAAAAGCTAAAATCTAAAATCTCAATTCTCAAAACAGCCCAGTCAATAATCAAGCTGAGATTTTCATTATCCTCGGGTCAGAGGGTATAAAAACGTCACTTTGGATGTAAAGAGTGTTAGAAAGATGATTAACTATCTTAATTTATATAGCCAAAACTTGACGGATATTCTGCGTTTTAAGCAGATTATTCAAGTCTTAACGTGTTCCTACCCCGAATCTTCTATGCGTAAATCTTCTATTTATTCTGTCTTATTTGGAACTGTAATTTTCACCACGATAACTGCGGCTTTAGTAAGTGTAAGCTCTAATGTTGCCATTGCTCAGATATTGCCCATATCTGATCGAAACAAGAGTGAAAACTCAATTTCTCAGGTTAATGTACTGTTTGTCAACCCAAGTATCGGAAATGACACAAAGGCAAATGGTAGTGAAAGCGCTCCTTTGAAAACAATTACTCAAGCGTTGCGAGTTGCCAAAGCCAATACCGAAATTAGACTTGCTAAAGGTACTTACAGCGCCGAAATGGGAGAAGAATTTCCCTTAATCATCAAACAAGGTGTTTCTATTCAAGGAGACCCTGGCAGTCAAGGTAAGGATATTATCATTCAAGGGGGTGGCGAATATCTCAGTCGCTACTATGGCAGTAAAAACATTGCGATCGTCGGAACTGGTAACGCAAAATTAGCTGGTCTAACAATCACAAATCCCACTCCTCGCGGTTACGGTTTATGGATTGAATCAGATCGACCAGTGGTAGAAAACAACACCTTTACCGGCTCTACTCAAGATGGAGTCGCGGTTATGGGTAATGCTGCACCCCAAATACGCAACAATAATTTTTATGGCAACGGTGCGAATGGAATTACAATTTCGGGAACATCTCAAGCCCAAATCGAACAAAATACTTTTCAAAATACAGGTTTTGGGATAAATATTGCCCAGAATGCATCTCCTCAAATCATCGCTAACAAAATTTCTGGTAACAGAACCGGGATTGTAGTCCAAGCTTCCTCTAGCCCCGTTTTGCGAAATAATTCGATCTTTAGCAACAAAGAAGACGGTTTGGTTGTAATCGCAAAAGCAATCCCAGATTTAGGTAATTCATCCAGTCCGGGCGGCAATCAATTTAGTTCCAACGGGCGCTATGATATTAACGCTGCATCTGCAACACAGCAAGTTTCTGCTTACGGTAATAATTTAGCTAGTAACCGCATTGCTGGAAAAGTAGACTTGACAGCAACAGCTGCACCCGTAAAACCTCTATCCCTACTTACCAGACGCACCCCAACATTACTCAATTCGAGATTGCAACGCGAAACCGTTACTCCGCAACCAACAGTACCCAACACAGATAGCCAAGAATTAAATTACGTCCAAATACAGCCCGGTACAATCGAATTCACCGCTCCCGGTGCTGCTTCCCAGTCATCATCATTACCAGCCCTACAGCCTGCATCTACAGGTAACTCAGCCCTTCTACCCGTACCCCCTGACCAAATTCCCGCGAGCAAAACTGGTAGCCCTTATATGCTACCCCCCGGACTTTCACAGAATCCTGCAACAATTCAACCAACCCCTCAAACTCCACCTCAAATAACAGCTACAACAACACAAACAGGTTCGCGCTACCGGGTAATAGTCGAAGCAGTGACTCCAAAACAGCAAGAACTAGTAAAATTCATCGTATCCGACGCATTCCAGACTAATAGAGCCGGGAAACAAGTTATGCAAGCAGGAATATTTAGCGATCGCAATAAAGCCAAAAATCTAGTCAGACAATTCAAAAATAACGGATTGAAAGCGGAAGTAATTATGGAATAGGGAATGGGTAATTGGTAATTGGGAATTGGGAATTGGGAAT
>NZ_JAYGHM010000008.1:134741-140305 GCF_034931125.1 Rivularia sp. UHCC 0363
CCATCCCCTTGTCTCCCCCTCCTCAATCCTCAACAATGGCTTTCAATTTTGAGGTAAAAATATCTGAGGAATCGCTTTTTTCTGGGGTGAATTGTTCGATGGGAGGATGATTTCTCGCTGGAGGGAGAAGCTTTGCTATGGTTTTAGAAATAAAGGGTGCTTCTAATTGGTCTTCTAATTGCTCTTCTAATGTAATTTTGGAATCTGTAACAATATGTCTCGTTTCTGTTAGAGTTTGCGGTGCTGAGCTATAGGTACTATAGGTAGTTGCTGTAGGGCTTTTTGATGCGGATACAACGATCTTTGATGAGACGGGAAGCGCTTTTGGTACATTTTGATCGCTAGATTTATTTTCTACTTCGGCACTCGTTGATTCTGTTTTATCGTTGTTTCTAGCAATACTTTTTTGATATGAGGAATTGACTATTTGCGATGATTGGTAATTCTTTATTAACTCCTTTATAGTAGAATTACTCGCCACGCTTGGTAATGCTGGTGGTAAACGATTCCATTTCAAATCTTCGGGTAACTTGTTACAAATTAAGCTCTCAAATTCTAGGTTGAAATGATAGCTGGGATAATTTCTTCTTAACCAAAGAGTTAGTATCTGCTGTACTGAAACTGCTTTGTAACGTCCTTGATATAGTGCCTCGATGATTCCCAAATGCACCCAATTGGACGGATATTGATTTTCCCAACGTTTGACTAACTCGCTGGCACCATACCCACCGAGGTCAAAACTGTAATGTGTTAACAGTGATACTGCTAAATTGTTAGTCACGTCCGAAGTTTGGGTGAACATGGATTGGAAACTAGGGGAGATGGGCTTATATTCTGCTACCATCGCAAAAATAAATAAAGTGTATTTTGATACGACGAACTGTTCCTAAGTATTGCAAATTTAATTGCATAGTGCTTCTTTTTAATTAAAATCCTGCATCCACCCCCGCGAGTATAATTTGTAATTCGTAATTCGTAATTCGTAATACCCTTCCCTACGGGACACCTTGCGGTGAACGGGAACACAGAAAGGTGAACGTAATTCGTAATTAACTCCCCATAAACAAAATTTAGGAGCTTCGTTTTTGGTCTAATCCTCGGTGAAAATGCAGTTAATTGCTAATTGCTAATTGCGAATTGTGGTTTATACATTCTACTAATCAATTGCCTGTAGGAAAAATTATATAGGGCGAATTGATGGCAGGTGTACGTTTTATTGCTACCAGTGCTTGATAAACCATTGCTGCAACTTCAGCCCTGGTGGCTTCTCGGTTTGGTTCGATTTTTCTGGGTTCTGGATAATTTACCACAATTCTTTGTTGTGTAGCAGTTGCAACAGCCGTCCGCGCATAATTAGGAAGGGTTTTACTATCTGTAAAGTTTTGTAAAGTAGATTCGTGAGCAGTTGGTAATGCTAATCCGTTGACTAAGGAAACAAGTACCTGTAAGCGCTGAACATTTTCTTGGGGACGAAAGGTGCCATCGCTAAATCCTCCCACAAAACCGCCTTGTGCTGCGGCTTTAATTGGTTTATATGCCCAAAAGTTGGTCGGGATGTCAAAAAAATCACCTGAAGCACCTTTTGCTGTGGGGTTAAAAGCTTGGACGATCAAGGCAGCGTATTGAGCGCGGGTCATGGGTGTATCGGGTTGGTAAGTACCATCCGCGAAACCACTTGTTAATTTGAGACTGACTAAACTGCGGATAAATGGTTCTGCCCAATGTCCTTCTAAATCGGTAAAGGAAGTCATGTCTACATCGGGTTTAACGATATAGGGAGAAGCGATCGCCTTTTGTTTGCCTAGTGCGACTAATGCTTGATAAATCAACGCTGCGACTTCAGCGCGGCTGATATCTCGTAAAGGTTCTAGTTGTTCGGTTTGCGGGTAATTTACTACCAACAGTTTTTGGGTGGCGATCGCCATTGTGTTGGTGGCGTAGCTGGGAATTTGAACGCGATCGCGGTACATTGTCAAAATGTTGGGATTTCCGCCTTGGAGTTTCAACCCGCTGACAATTGAGACTATTGCTTGAACCTTAGTTAAATTTTGTCCCGGACGAAACGTACCGTCGGGAAAGCCGGTGATAAAACCTATTCCAGCGCCGCGAGCAATCGCTGAAGCTGCCCAAAAGTTGGGATTAATATCTGTAAAATTACGTATCTGTTTTGTTAGAGGTAATTGAAAAGTCTTAGAAATTATCGCAGCATACTGAGCGCGAGTTATAGGGGCTTCCGGTACAAAAGTACCGTCAGGGAATCCGCTAACTAATCCTTTTTCGTAAAGTGCTTCGACAAAAAGCGCAGCCCAATGCCCATTTAAATCGGGAAAATTGCTATTTACAGATAGCTGAGCGGGATTGGTATCGATGGCGATCGCCACAAATTCGACTAACCCTTTGACTGAAGTTGGATTCAAGGAATTACCTGCTGATACCAACTTAATTGATGTCGCATTCAGTACGTCATATTCCTGGTTATCGCGAAAAATATTACCAGCAGGATCTTGAGAACTACCCAAATCAGGAGTAGAATCACCGTTAAGCAGCAAGCCACCGGAGGAATTATCGGCAATCAAATTGCATCTAAGTACCGGGCAAGCTTCGCGGGATAAAGCGATTCCCGTGTGGTTTTCCGAGAGTTTATTATTAGCTATTAAAGGTGCCGCAAAATCACTGATAGCCATACCTATGGGATTTTTTTGGATTGTATTCCGCAAGATCTCACCTTTGGAGTTACGAGCCATTACCAGCCCAGCGGAACCATTTTGAGTAAAGATATTATCTAAAATTGCGGGTTTGGCATTACCGCTAATAAATATTCCTTCCCGACGACATTTTATAAAAGTATTATTAGCAACAGTAGGGGAAGTCGAATCAATCCAAATACCCGTACCCTTATTAACCGGATTAGTAACGGTAACACCCATTAATTGAGCATCATCAGCGAGAACCAAAGTAATGTTTTGTAAACCAAAACTTTTAGTTTCATAGTCACCGCTACCTTCAATTAAAATACCTTGACCTTTAGTTGCTTCATTACCCACCACCCAAACACCGTTAGGAATAATTAATGGGAAAACTTCACCATTTGCAGCATGATAAGTTCCAGAAGCCAACTGAATAATTGCCGGAGGACGAACAGTATTTAACGTATTAGTAAGACTTTTAAAAGGAGACAACCTCGAACCATTATTGGTATCCCTGCCGATGACTGGATTGATATAAATAGTGTTTAAGATCGAATTAACCATATTTTATCAAAAAGGTAATTGGTAATTGGTAATTGGGAATAAAAATATTTAAATATCCTATACCCTAATTTTTTCTTTTTTATGTATATATCTCTAACTGTCTAATAACTTTCTAAAATAGTCCTTTATACTCAGTTTTTCTGCTTTTTAAGTAACAAAAACAGCTAGTAAGGTGAAAGTTTAAGGTTTAAAGGTTAGGACTTACGTAATGTCAGCCGAACAGTTCCTTAGCCATCAAACCACCTTCCGGGTTTCCCCACCTCCCATCCCAACTGCTGATCTCAATTACCCATTACCAATTCCCATAGTATTAAGATAAATTTGTCGTATTATCGGTGGCATTTAAATGATTGAAGTTGAGCATTTGCATAAAGTATACGGTTCTACCCCAGCGATAGAGGATGTAACTTTCAACGTTGAGGAAGGGGAAATTCTGGGATTTCTCGGACCTAACGGTGCGGGGAAAACTACTACCATGAGGATTTTAACTGGTTATCTTCCGGCGACAAGCGGGACGGCGCGAATTGCTGGGTTTGATGTCCATGAAAATTCTTTGGCTGTGCGGCAGAAAATCGGTTATTTACCGGAAAATCCGCCGCTATATCCAGAAATGTCGGTGGAAGGTTTTTTATTTTTTGTGGCACGTATTAAAGGAATAAGTGCGGGGGATAGAAGAAGTAAAGTTAAAGCAGCAATGGAACGCTGTAACTTAACAGATAAACGTCACGTCCTAATTCGTAAACTTTCTAAAGGATATCGTCAAAGAGTTGGGATTGCTCAAGCAATTGTCCATGACCCACCTGCGATCGTGCTTGATGAACCCACCGTAGGACTAGACCCCCGACAAATCATTGATGTCCGTAATTTAATCAAAAGCCTCGCTGGTAGCCATACAATTATCATTTCTACGCACATTTTGCCAGAAGTCAGCATGACCTGTAACCGCGTAGCGATTATCAATAGCGGTAAAGTAGTAGCAACGAATACCTTAGATAATTTGATGAGCGAGTTAACGGGTGGTTCTGGCTATGAATTAGAAGTTGAGGGAGAAGCTGCTTTAGCCAAGCAAATGTTGCAGAATTTACCAGGTATAAATCTGGTAGAATCAATTCCGATGTTAAGAGACGGTAAAAATCAACTCGAACAAAATCGCGTCAGGATGCGAGTAGTATCGCAACCAGGAACAGAACCCGGAAGCGCGATCGCAGCAGCTTTATATCAAGGAGGATTTAGTTTACATGAAATGCGACGGATTAACGCTACCTTAGAAGATGTATTTTTGCAGTTAACTAGGGAAGAAAAGGCTTTACAGACGGAATCAGAAGTAAATCTTGGAGAAGCAGCTTAAATGGGTGTAGTGCTAGGTAATATAATTGCTATTTATCGTCGAGAATTGCAAACCTATTTTGTATCGCCATTAGCTTATGCGATCGCCGGGATTTTCTGGTTTTTAGCCGGGTTATTTTTTGTCTTGATTTTGCTCGGTCCCGATGGCATTTTAGCAGCAGTTGCTAACTATGAATTGCAGGCACAAAGAACTGGAATTGCAATACCTGCCATAGATGTTCCTTACGAATTTGTCAAAGCATTTTTAGATAGAATGGGATGGCTTTTATTATTTGTATTACCTATTCTTTCAATGGGGCTTTATGCAGAAGAACGCAAGCGCGGAACTTTGGAACTTTTAGCCACATCTCCCATTACTAATTGGGCGGTTGCTGTCGGTAAGTTGTTAGGAGTATTAACGTTTTTTGTAACATTAATTTTACCGTTGATGGTACTAGAAGCAGTAGTTTTAAGCGCATCACAACCATCCGCAAACCTGGCAATTCCCTTACTCGGTCACTTTGGGCTATTGTTACTAGCAGCATCAATTTTATCCTTGGGGATGTTTATTTCATCTTTAACTAACAGCACAATTTTATCTGCCGTTCTAACTTTTGCAGTAATTTTAATGTTGTTATTTATTGATTTAGTCGCCAAATTTATCGGCGGTCCTATAGGAGCAGTTTTAGGTCATTTATCCTTGTTACAGCATTACAACAACATGATTCAGGGGATATTTGACACTAGTAGTTTAATATTATTTCTCAGCTATATTATTTTAGGCATTTTTCTCACCGCACAATCTATTGATGCATTTCGCTTTCAACGACAGTAATTAGGAGTTAGGATTTTGGATTACCCTGCGGGAAGACGCTTTCGCGTCAATGGATTTTAGATTTTGGATTGGGGGTAGGAGTTGGGAGTTAGGAATTAGGAGTTAGGAGCTAGGAGTTAAAAATTAGACATAAATAATAAATGGTTACTGGT
>NZ_JAYGHM010000008.1:140534-145066 GCF_034931125.1 Rivularia sp. UHCC 0363
AGCAAGATGCTTTTCCTTACGAACACGCTACAAATTTAAACCCGCAGGGATACTCCTGTCGGTCATTGATAATTAATAACTGATATCTGATGAAAAAAATTGGTAATTATACTATTTGGTTAGCACCGTTTCTAATAACTGCGGGTTTGACGGTGGGTTTAATCTCGGAAGATTGGGGAACGATTCCGCTGGTGTTAATAATCTTAGGATTAACTATTGCTGTAGTGTGGATATTATGGCAAAGCTATTCTACTAAATGGTGGAGTCGTCGTTCTACTCAAGTTGGTACTAATGCGTTAATCGCAACTTTAGCTGTAGTCGCTATTTTGTCATTAATTAATTTTTTGAGTACTCGCTATAATATCCGCAATGATTTAACTGAAGCTCAGTTATTTACTCTTGCTCCTCAATCCCAAGAAGTAGTAAAAAAATTGGACAAACCTGTAAAAGTGTGGGTATTCGATCCGAATAAAAATCCTTTAGATCGGGAATTGTTGGAAAAATATCAGCGAGAAAGCAAGAATTTTAAATTTGAATATGCAGACCCTTTAGCTAAACCAGGATTAACTCAGAAATTTGGGGTTAAAGGTTATGGTGAAGTTTATTTAGAATCGGGAGAAAATCGACAATTAGTACAGGTAGTTAATCCCCAGGAACGTCTTTCTGAATCCAGATTAACTAATCGTTTGGTACAAATTGATAATCCTAGTACCAACAAAGTTTATTTTCTCCAGGGACACGGAGAACGTCAGTTAGAACAGGGAGAAGACAAGATTTCTCAAGCGGTTCAAGCTTTAGCAGATCAAAATTATACTGCCGAGCCTTTGAGTTTAACTCAATCTGCTAAAATTCCCTCGGATGCAAATGCTGTAATTTTAGCGGGTCCCCAAAGAGCTTTATTAGACGGTGAAATTCAAGCTTTACAGGATTATATTAACGGTGGTGGTAATTTATTAATCATGGTTGACCCTGGAGTTGACCCCAAATTAGAAGCTTTAACCAAACAATGGGGAGTTACTTTAGATAATCGTTTGGCAATTAATGCTTCAGAAAGCGCTCAACAACAGCCTCCCGGTATATCTATTGTGACTCAATATGGCACACATCCCATAACTAAAGACTTTCAAAATGGTATATCTATATATAAATTAGCGCGACCGATTCAAACAACTCCCGTTAGTGGTGTGGAAAGTACACCTCTACTTTTAACTCAACCTTACCCCGCAACTTGGGCTGAAAGCGATTTAGCAAGTGAAGAATTAAAATTTGACGAAAAGCAGGATATTCCAGGTCCCTTAACTTTAGGTGTTGCTTTAACAAAAAAAATCGCAGCTAAACCAATTCAACCAACACCTACTCCCACAGTTTCCCCAACAGCTTCCCCAACACCTACACCCACCCCCACAACTTCCCCAACACCTACACCCACTCCCACAACTTCAAAAGAAAATAAAGCTACCGAATCAAGGATGGTAGTAATTGGGGATTCAGATTTTATTACAGATGGCTTATTTAGTCAGCAATTGAATGGAGACGTGTTTCTTAACTCAATGACCTGGTTGGGTAAACAAGATTCGCAACCTCTTTCCATTCGTCCCAAAGAAGCGACAAATCGTCGTCTCAATCTTTCTCAATCACAAGCAAATCTGATTGCGTTATCTTCGATATTAATTTTACCCATAATTGCTTTTGCAGCAGCAATACTTCTTTGGTTCCAAAGACGGTAAAAATCAGTTACCAATCACCAATCACCAACTACCAATCACCCATTCTCAATCCCCAATCCCCAGTGAACAATAAATAATTTGCAATGAAATTACAGCGAACAACTTTAGTTTTAATACTGCTAGCAATCTTGTTGGGTGGTTTTGTTTATTTCTATGAGATTCAGTGGAAGTCTCAACAAGAAGAAGTTAAGAAAAAACAGCAGCAACTTTTTTCTTTTAAAGAAGAAGATGTAAAAGCTTTGAAAATAACCACCCAATCGGGAACGATAAATTTAGAACGTTCTCCTGAGTCTAGCAAGAGCAAATGGTTGATGAAATCACCCGATACCGTACCTGCTAATGATGGAACGGTGGCTTATTTATTGAATTTGTTGGAAACCGAAAATAGCGATCGCACTGTTACAACTTCCACTTCCCAATTATCGGAATTTGGTTTAACACAACCCCAAGCAACTATCGAAATTACCTTGAATGATGGAAAAACGTCTAAATTAGTTCTAGGTAAACCAAACTTTGAAAACAGTTTACTTTATGCTCAAAATCAGTTTGCTAATAAACCAGATGGAAATATCGAATTAGTTCTAGTATCTAAAAACTTTGAAAATGCCATAAACCGTTCGTTGTCAGAATGGAAAGCTGTAAATAATAGCCAAAGCACCCCATCTCCAAGTCCCGAAGTCACTCCCACAATATCAACTCCAACTACCCCAGCGATTCCAACTATCAAACCAATCCAAATTAATCCAACACCAATTTTAACACCTACTCCTATTCCTACCCCAACAAATACTCCAACACCGATTTCAACACCTACTCCTATTCCGACTCCAACACCAGCAAAAAATCAATAAAATAGGCATTGATAACGGAGTATACACCTGTTACTTTGTGGGGCTTTCCGTCAATCATAATTATAATTATTTAATTGCTTTTATGCCAAAGTTTATCTTAAAAAACTTGGGAATTAGAGCGGATAAAATAAACTTTTTGATGATTAACATTGTTGATTATTAATCCATCTTTAAACTATAAAATATATCACTCATCGCATAACTTTGCATCAGATAAATTAATAAATAAATCAATTACTTGCTTGTGCTTTTTATGAAACTTTAATAGCTCCAAATAGGCAAAAGGTACAATTAAAGGCCATAAAATTGTAGCCATAGCTAAAATTGCCATAGAAAAATAGCGTTGTGATGAATTCATTTCTTTATCATCCAAAAAGAAACTCAGCCACTGCATAAAAAAGCAACAAGCCATTATTAAATAAAATACAACTGCCAAATTCGTTAGAACTGTCTGCATCATAATTTCGACTTGCTATACCTCTTAGTAAATTATCAACGACACGACTTATAAAAGTTTGTTCCATTCACAAGTTTTCAATTTCCTATCTTGTTTGTAAAAATACTTTTATATTTTTTCCCTGCTTACGAATTAAATAATATACAGACTTTATTTATTTTTTATAATTTCATATAGCTAAACTAACAACCAGCTAGATCAAAACTAAATATAAATTGTTACACTTATGTAATAATAGTTACTACATTAAAAGCTAAGTATTATATTCATATAGGAATCCTATTTGATTTTTGAAAAAACAATTTAGCTACAAGCCTTCTATACAAAGGTTTTATTCTGAGTATACTTAGCAAGATTCAAGTAGGATTTCTATATGTTGTGTTTAAACCATTCTGAGCCGTTTTAAAAGCTGCAAACGGAGAAACAAATACCGAAACCCTCAACTAACCGCTTATATTATTATCTTAAGTGGCAAGTTAATAAAACAGTAAAAACCCTTATTGACTCTTTATCAGTATTTTTAGCTCAACTATATTTGTAACAAAAATCTTCACTTATTGGCGACCTATAGATTTATTGTAAGTATTTTAGCGTGTATTTTATGTATAAAATATATATTTGCAAGAATTCGTACAAATTAAGAAACCCGGTTTCTTAAAAAAACCGGGTTTGTCAATACTTCAAATAGCAACTCATACAGGATGAGGTAAATTTAAACGTAACTTTTATTTAGAGCCAACAACCTCAAACTTAAAAGTGGCAATCCGACGCTTATCTACATACACTTCTAGTATATGTTTACCAGCAGGATCTCCGGTCGAAACCGTCCAGAAATTACTAACTACACCTTTTTTAACTAAATCAGTACGTTTGATCACTGACTTAGTACCATCAGGTGATAGAAAAAAATGTTCTCCATTATCCGTTCCCCAAGTTAACGGAGGTTTTGGTAAAGTTAACACTTCAAGCCATGTTAGTTTACCCTGATAATTTTGAAGTTGGATACGCCATCCATAAACTTTTCCTTCTTTAAAAGGTACTTTAGTTGTTGGAATAAATGTAACTTTGCCGTTTTTTTCGGTTCTTAATACTCCAAATTCAGCCTTTTTAACAGTAATTGTTTTACTTGATATTAAGCCGGTTGATTCTATATTGTTTTCTGTATGTTGGGGTGCAACTTTTACAGTGGGAGAAGCTTTCACTGGGGATGTAATAATTCCAAAAAAAGCTATCCATAGCGTAGTAGCCCAAATTTTCATCTTGCTATCTATTTATGATATTTGGTTTTCCCTACGACGTTACAGGAAGTTGATTTTTTATTCAGATAGATACGAACATTTATGAGGTATTATTTCAGTCTGAAACTAAGGGAGTAGGGAGTAGGAAAACGTGGGGAGATGGGGAGATGGGGAGATGGGGTGATCGGGAGATCGGGAGATGGGGAGATCGGGAGATGGGGTGATGGGGTGATGGGGTGATGGGGTGATGGGGAGATGG
>NZ_JAYGHM010000008.1:145158-146874 GCF_034931125.1 Rivularia sp. UHCC 0363
TGGGGTGATGGGGTGATGGGGTGATGGGGGGATAGGGTGATGGGGAGATGGGGTGATGGGGTGATGGGGGGATAGGGAGATCGGGGGATAGGGAGATCGGGGGATGGGGAGATGGGGGGATAGGGAGATCGGGGGATAGGGAGATCGGGGGATAGGGAGATCGGGGGATAGGGAGATCGGGGGATAGGGAGATCGGGGGATGAGGAGATGGGGTAGTTAAACAGCGAGCAAGATGCTCGCACTATTTTTAACTCCTAATTCCTAACTTTTAACTCCTAACTCCTAACGCTGATTAAATGGATGACACTGATGACACTGAATTAATAACTCAGGTTCAGGTGTTCCTAATTCCTAACTCCTAACTCCTAATTCCTAACTCCTAATTCCTAACTCCTAATTCCTAACTCCTAACTCTTTTAAACCAAGCAGCGTATTGAAGGATTAAGAATTCCTACTAATTGATCTAACTTGTGATCGACTTTCGGCTGACTTAAATATTGTTCTGTACACTTAATCATTGCATCAATATTCTGCTGTTTAGCGCTGAAGGTAGGTATTTCTTTCTTAAAGTTGGGCTGGAATCTAAAATAAGTATTACCGATAATTTGCTCGGCAATATAACATACTGCATCGCCCGCACCATCAAATAATACATCTAAAAGCGGTAAATCATCACGGGGACTCAACCATTCTAATGCTCCCCATTGTTTGACTTGTTTCGTACCAATTTGTTTAACGTGTTGTCCGGTACCAAAAGAGGCAACTAAGATATCATTTTGATGGACGTTTTCTGATATTAAATCATTCCATTTGGGGTTGTCTGGTAAATCTTTGTTCCATCTCAACCGTTCTGCGATCGCGCACAATGCTGGATTGTTAGCAAATACCCCTCCATCTATCAAGGGAATACCGCTTTGTGGAGGTATTTCATAACCGTTTTTTCGCCAATCTTCTACGAAATCTTGGTGTTTCATTTCGTAACCAGGAAAACCAATCGGTGCGGCTGAAGAAGCACGACAAATTTGCCATATCGGAATATTGTGATGAGCTATTTTAGTGTTTTTAAATACTACAGCTTGTCGGTTATAAGTGTCGTAACTAGTTACTATTGTAGGTTTAATTAATTCCCCAAATTTCAAATCTTCAAAAATATGTTTAAGTACCATTCTTAAACCATCATCACTATAAATCGGTTGACTAGAACCCAAGCGAATCAAGTTTAAAATGCTATGAACAAGGATTCTACTGGGAGGAAAAATATTCTGAGAATTATGAATATAAAAATTTTTGATTTCGCTAGCGTTTAAACCTTTAGCCAAAGCGCAAGCGATCAGACTACCTGTAGAAGTTCCAGCTATAACATCAAAATAATCTAGAAGTGGCTTGCGTGGCTCGTGTTTTTGCAGTTTCTTTTCCAATCCTTCTAAAATTATCGCTGTAACTAACCCACGAACCCCACCACCATCTAGAGAAAGAATGCGAAATGGTACACTAGTTCTCATTTATAATCCTCGTCAATAATTTTGCAGCCAATAAAAAATAAAATATTTCTTTAAGCAAGTTTACTGTCACAAATATCTATTATGTATGTTAAATCACATTATTGCCCGCTTTGTGGCAAAAGATGGGGGATGGGGTGATGGGGTGATGGGGTGATGGGGTGATGGGGTGATGGGGTAGTTAAATAGCGAGCAAGATGCTCGCACTACTTTTAAC
>NZ_JAYGHM010000008.1:147010-153307 GCF_034931125.1 Rivularia sp. UHCC 0363
TAACTCCCTACTCCCTACTCCCTGATACATAATAAAAGAATGAATAAAACAACTTTAAACTTGGTCGCGATATCAATATTTTTGATTACCTTTTCAATACTGCTCGGACCTTTGATTCATTTATCACCTGCGGTTCCTGCTGTGACTACTTTTTTAATTTTGGCGATCGCAACTTTTGATTCTTGGAGTTTGTCGGGTCAGGGAGGAACGTTATTTTTGGATTTGATTGGTGGATTTTCTCGTGAATATAGGGAACGTATTCTCCATCACGAAGCGGGACATTTCCTTGTAGCTTATATTTTAGATGTTCCGGTAACGGGTTATACTCTGAGCGCTTGGGAAGCACTGAAGCAGAAACAACGGGGACTTGGTGGTGTGAGTTTTGATGATGTTGAATTATTACAAGGTACCATTGGTACTCGAATTCTAGAACGTTACTATACAATTTGGATGGCTGGTATCGCAGCAGAAAAGCTGGTTTATAACGACGCAAATGGTGGTGCAGATGATAAAAATAAAATTATGGGAGTTTTGAAGTCTTTGGGCTGTTCTGCATCTATTTGCGAACAGAAACAGCGTTTTAGTATTCTCCAAGCAAAAACACTTTTAGAAAATAACTGGTCTGCATATCAAGCTTTAGTTGATTCTATGCGAGAGCGTGCAACAGTAGAAGAATGTGGAAATATCCTCATAAAACAAGGAGTTAAGAGTGAAAAGCTAACGGTTGATGTCTCTTGAAGGAGAAACTCAAATTTTTAGGTCAATCCAGATTCGATCCGTCGATCGCAACTCATTACTCATAACTCCTAATTTTATCCTACGGCAATTTTTATACATGGTAGTTGTATTGCGCGGTGATGAGAAACGTAACTGCTGCTTCCGGCTATAGTTCTATAATTAACTTCCTTTTGCAGTGCTTTATTTGTGGGATTAAAAATGTAAGAATTACTTTGTATTTTATTATTGCAATTAACTTCATTGTGGACGGATGAATTTTTTTCCGTCGTATTGATGCAGCTAATTACGCGGTTTCGTCCTTCAGATTTTGCCTGTAATAATAAAGTATCTGCACGATCTAACAAATTTAACCCTTTTTCATCATCGTTTGCAAGCAAACAAGCAGTTCCTAGACTGATGGTGACATCTATAGTTAATGTACTGTCGATTGCAAAAGGACTATCTCCAACTATCTTATTAAGTCGATAAGCTACCGAATCTGCTTCTTCTGCGGTGGTATTGCCAAGAATGATCACAAATTCTTCTCCACCGTAGCGGAATGCAGTATCTTGAACCCGCAAATTATTACGGATGCGGTTGGACAATAACTTTAATAGTTTATCTCCAACTAAATGTCCGTATTTATCGTTAACTTTTTTGAAATGGTCTACATCTAAAATAATCAAACTTAAGGGAGTATTATCAGTACGGGCTTTTTTTACCTGTCTGGGTAAATCCCATTCCAAAGCTCGACGGTTGTTTAATTCTGTTAAGGAATCCGCTAAAGCAATGGTTGACAATAAATCATTTGTTTTCATCAAATCGCGATATTTCTGAGCTTTACGCAAAGCTACAGTTAATTGGGACAGCAGTAAGCGATGACTAGCATTCCAATATGCAGCAGAATCTGTTTTTCGTTGTGGGGTAGATTCCGAATGTGCATCTCCGTACCAAATATAGGCATCAGCTCCAAGTTTGAGCGCTCTGGATGTGATTTCTGACTCCCATTCCCAACTTTGATTTTCTCGATCGGCAATTAGCTCGGGACTATCTTCTAAAAGAATGCAGTATATCCAAGAAAGCTTCGTCTGTTGATTTAACCAACAGCAAAGTTGCATACTATCATCCTGACTTGACTGTATGAGAATGATATCAGGAGGCTTTGATTGAATACGCGACACTGCCATTTGCAGATTCGCGATCGCTTCTAAATTAAAAGCACCTGCTTCTCGAATTTGCTCTGGTAATGTGGCTAGAAATTTATCATTTCCAAAAACCAAAATGGAAATGTTCATGATTTTTACTTTAGTTATTATTTGCTTCAAGTTAATTACCCTCTTCTATCAGTTTGTCTAAGTATTATTGCAATCAACCGGCTATTAAATACAGTTTCTGCATAAGAATAAAGTCGTTTACTTAAATTTAATTAAATTTAATCTTATTTATTGCCCATCGAATAAATACTTATTTTCTGATAGTGATGTAAGAAGGATAGGGTAAAATCCCAATCAAACCTGTTGAACTTTCTAATTAGTCAATATAAATTTATTTATGCCAAGGGGGTGTGACCCCACATCTGTTTTTTTTACTCCGTTAACCTTGTAAACGAACATCAAATTAATCTCCTCTTTTTAGTGCATCCTTAACTACAATCTATAAAACCGATATTCCCGATCCCTAATTTCTGTCTTAACAACATATATGTCAAACCGTACAAACACGGAATCATGGGAATAAGTCTTTAAATATGACTGTGATTTCCACCAATTAAGTATGTTTCAATATTCACTGAGATGTAGAAGTCACACATAACCGATACGAGCAGTAAACAAAATGATTCGCTCCGTAGAATTTCTGGATTATTAATAATTGCCTCAAAATTACTTATGAGGTTTTCACTAAATACGTGATAACCCAGATACACATCTAAATCAGTAAATTTTAATAATTTCTCAATTATAGTTCCGAGAATATTAAGAAAATTTTAAAAATAAAATCCTCCTTTAAATTTTGATATTAAAGAAGCCTTGCTAGCGATAATTTAAAAAAACGATATAAATCACTTAAACAAACTTCGTTTTACGGACGTATATTTACTTAAGGAATGATTTCAACATTCGGAATATACTTAAGTAAATATACGTCACAGGTAAATCAAGTCTGACTCAACTACTGATGCGAAGAAACCCTGTTTCCAATGAGACGAAATAAGAACTTTGTTCCCTAATCAGCAAGTTTTTAGAGAACCGGCTTTGTCGCATTCAGTTAAATAAGCTTTATAAATAAAACTCAATCCCAATAGCCCGTCGGCTGTGCGAGTTTAGGAATGATACTTTATTTATCAATTCATCATTGCCACTCGTTAGTTACTGATAACCTTCAATGTGATAACCAGCAGCAACGATTGCTTGCTTAATTGATTCGTCAGAAGCGCCAGAATCTACGGTAACTGTCTTTGAATCCAAATCCACATCAACTTTGGCTTTAGGTTCCATAACCTTGATAGCTTCGCTAATTTTGGAAGCACAATCGTCACACTTCATATTAGAAACTTTTACTTTAAGCGCCATGAACTACCTCACTCTCTAGATTTCACATGATTGTTCTTTTAGAATTTTACCTATTCTTAAAGAAAAAAAGCATATCTAAAGGAATAAGGTTGGTAATGGGTGATGGGGAGAAGGATCAATAATGCATAACTTACTGCAAACTACTTTTTACTCCTAACTATTCCCAATGCCCAATTCCCAATTACCAATCCCCAATTCCCCGTATTTTGATATTTTTGGTATTTTATAGTTTTAAGTCGAGTTAACGTTAATCAAGGCTTAGTCCCATGTCTGTAAATCCCCAACACCTCAGCGGTAACGAAATCCGGCAAAAATTCATTGACTTTTACGCGCAACGGGAACATCAACCACTCCCTAGTGCTTCCCTAGTACCGGAAGATCCTACGGTATTGCTGACGATCGCGGGGATGCTTCCCTTCAAACCGATTTTTCTAGGACAGCGTACCCCTGAATTCAAACGCGCTACGACTTCTCAAAAGTGCGTCCGTACTAATGACATTGAAAACGTCGGAGTTACCAAGCGACATCACACGTTTTTCGAGATGTTGGGTAATTTCAGTTTTGGCGACTATTTTAAGGAGCAAGCTATAGCTTGGGGTTGGGAAATTTCTACAAAAGTATTTAATTTACCCCCCGAAAGACTTGCAGTCAGCGTTTATCACGAAGATGACGAAGCTTACAATATCTGGAGAGATAAAATCGGCGTACCGGAAGCCAGGATTTTACGCTTGGATGAAGATAACTTTTGGGCTTCCGGTGCTACAGGACCTTGTGGACCTTCTTCAGAGATTTTCTACGATTTTCATCCCGAACGCGGCGATGAGAATATAGATTTAGAAGATGATACCAGGTTTATCGAGTTTTATAACTTGGTATTCATGCAGTATAACCGCGATGCAGATGGTAATTTAACCCCCCTTGCAAATAAAAATATTGATACCGGGATGGGTTTGGAGAGAATGGCTCAAATTCTCCAACAGGTTCCCAATAATTATGAAACCGATTTGATTTTCCCAATTATTGAAAAAGCTGCCGAAATCGCTGGAATTGACTACGGTAAAAGTGACGAAAAAACCAAAACTTCCTTAAAAGTAATTGGCGATCATATTCGCGCCGTGGTACACATGATCGCCGATGAAATTCGCGCTTCTAATGTCGGGAGAGGTTACGTGTTACGTCGGTTGTTACGTCGGGTAGTGCGTCACGGCAGATTAATTGGCATTGAAGGGGAATTTACCACCCAAGTTGCAGAAACAGCGATCGCACTTTCCGAAGGAGCATATCCCGAAGTACGGGTACGCGAAAACGCTATCAAAACTGAATTACAGCGAGAAGAATCTCAGTTTCTCAAAACTTTGGAACGTGGTGAGAAACTACTTGAGGAAGTTATCGCTAAATTGAAGCAGGAAAGTAAAACTGTTATCAGTGGTGAAGATGCTTTTAAGCTGTATGACACTTACGGTTTTCCCTTAGAATTAACTCAAGAAATCGCCGCAGAACAACATTTTACGGTTGACGTTGACGGCTTCAATGCCGAAATGGAACAACAAAAGAATCGCGGTAGGGAATCTCACGAAACCATCGATTTAACCGTCCAAGGCGAACTCGATAAATTAGCTGAAAATATCGAAGTTACCGAATTTGTTGGTTACACAGAACCCACAGCCACTTCCAAAGTTGAAGCAATATTAGTAGAAGGGATTTCCACAGAAGAAGCAGAAGCCGGAACTGAAGTTCAAATTCTCCTCAACAAAACCCCATTTTACGCCGAATCCGGGGGACAAATTGGCGATCGCGGTTATATCAGCGGTGATGGAATTGTAGTCAGAATTGAAGACGTAAAAAAAGAATCCGACTTTTTTGTTCACTTCGGACGCATCGAACGCGGTACAATCCGAGTAGGAGATTCCGTAACCGCTCAAATCGACCGCGCTTGTCGTCGTCGCGCTCAAGCCAACCACACCGCAACTCACCTGTTACAAGCGGCGTTGAAAAAAATCGTCGATGATAGCATCTCTCAAGCAGGTTCCTTAGTAAACTTCGATAGATTGCGCTTCGACTTCAACTGTCCCCGCAACATGACACCGGAAGAAGTGCTTTCTGTTGAAGCACAAGTTAATAATTGGATAGCTGAAGCTCATGCTGCCAAAGTTGAAATTTTATCTTTAGCAGAAGCAAAAGCTAGAGGAGCGGTTGCCATGTTCGGTGAAAAATACGGTGAGGAAGTGCGAGTTATTGACTTTCAAGGCGTATCAATGGAACTGTGTGGCGGCACTCATGTAAGTAATACTGCGGAGATAGGAGTATTTAAGATAATCTCCGAAGCCGGGATATCGTCAGGCGTGCGGCGGATTGAAGCCGTTTCCGGTCCAGCAATATTAGATTACCTCAACGTCCGGGATAATGTAGTAAAAGATTTAAGTGAGAGATTCAAAGTTAAACCAGAAGAGATTCCCGATCGCATTACCACCTTGCAAACCGAACTGAGAAACGCGGAGAAAGAAATTGAGAAGATTAAAGGGCAAATGGCGATCGCTAAATCCGACAGTTTATTAGAAACAGTTGAATCGGTAGGTGAATACAAATATCTCGTCGCCAAAATGGAAGGAGTTGACGCAGAATCCTTGAAAACAGCAGCCGAAAGATTGCAGCAGAAAATAGGTAACAATGCAGCCGTTGTTTTAGGTTCCGCAATTGAAGACGGAAAAGTCAGCTTAGTTGCTGCATTCGGCGCAGATATTAATAAAAAAGGCGTACAGGCAGGTAAATTTATTGGTGCTATTGCGAAAATGTGCGGTGGTGGAGGTGGTGGAAGACCTAATTTAGCTCAAGCTGGGGGAAGAGATGCGAGTAAATTACCCGAAGCATTGGAGAAAGCCAAAGGTGATTTGAAAGCGAGTTTGGGTTGATTCTTGTAGGTTGGGTTAGGCGGACAAATAATTTGATAAGATAAACACAAAATTAAATTCCGTCGTAACCCAACATCATAATTCGCAGGTAATTTTACATC